>JBKDZY010000867.1:0-8099 GCA_047971765.1 Hyphomicrobiaceae bacterium
ATGGCAAAGAGCGATCATCGCCTGAAATCATGGTCACTTGAAGGATACGAGATCGAGCTCCGACAGCCCCCACATGGGTAGCCCGGAGCGGTGATGATGGTGATTGGCAACCGCCCGTCACCGCCACAACGACAGATCACGAACCTGCGATCTACACGCCACATGACCGCGCCAAATTGGCCGTTCGCAGTGGCACCCCGCCAACTGAATTGTTCGAGGAGCGCGGCTTCGATGCAACAATCGACGCCCGAAATTCAGGACGAGGAACCCCAGCAGGGTTTCCAATCGCACGACCTCATCCCGGAGCTGAGGGAGGCGCTGGAGACAGGCGACATCGAGCGCGTGCATGCGCTTTGCCTCGACCTCAAGGCGCCGGACCTCGCCGATCTCCTGGAGCTGCTGTCGGCGCAAGAGCGTGTTCTGCTGGTCTCCTTTCTCGGCGACGAGTTCGATCCCGAGGCGCTTTCGGAGGTTGACCACGGCGTTCGCGACCAGCTTGTCGAGGAGCTGCCGAACGAGGATCTGGCGCGCGTCATCTCGCAGCTCGACACCGACGACGCCGCCTACGTGCTCGACGGCCTGGAAGCCGAGGACCAGCAGGAAGTGCTGGCGCAGATGCCGTCCAGCGAGCGCGCCGCCCTCGCCCGGACCATGGAGTACCCGGAGGAGACGGCCGGCCGCCTGATGCAGACGGACTTCGTGGCCGTTCCGCAGTTCTGGAGCGTCGGGCACGTCATCGACCACATGCGGGAAACCGACGAACTTCCCGAAACCTTCTCCGATATCATCGTCATCGACCCGGCCTACCGCGTGCTTGGCGCCGTGGACCTGTCTCGGCTGCTCAGATCCAAGCGAGACGTCAATATCGCGGCCATCATGGACGAGGACCGGCATGTGGTGCTGGCGACCGCCGACCAGGAAGAGATGGCCCGGCAGTTCGAGCGCTATGACCTCAAGTCCGCCCCGGTCGTCGATGCCAACGACAGGCTGGTGGGCGTCGTGACGGTGGACGATGTCGTCGAGGTGATCGAGGAAGAAGCCGAGGAGGACATGCTGCTGCTGTCCGGCGTTGGCGACGAGAGCCTTGCCGATACCGTCATGTCGACGGTCAAGGGGCGCTTCTGGTGGCTCTTCATCAATCTCGGGACCGCCGTGCTGGCCTCGACCGTCATCAGTCTCTTCGACGCCACGATCGAGCAGATGGTGGCGCTGGCGGTGCTGATGCCGATCGTCGCCTCGATGGGCGGCAATGCGGGCACGCAGACCATGACCGTGGCGGTGCGCGCGCTGGCCACGCGCGATCTCGGTTCCGGAAACATGGTCCGCGTTGTGTTGAGGGAGGCGACTGTCGGCCTCATCAACGGATTGGCGTTCGGCGTGATCATGGGGATCGTGGTTCTTGCCTGGTTCGGAATCGGCAAGCTCGGCGCGGTGATCGCGGCAGCCATGGTGTTCAACATGCTGGCGGCGGCACTGGCGGGCATCCTGATCCCGCTTGGCCTTAACCGCTATGACTACGATCCGGCGGTTTCATCCGGCGTGTTCGTCACCACGGTCACCGACGTCGTGGGCTTCTTCGCCTTTCTTGGGCTCGCCGCACTGATCCTGTTCTAGTGTCCAGGCCGCGAAGTTCGTCAGTTCAACCTGCACATTCGTACGCACTTCGCGGTCGATAAGGACACTTGCGATGTCATTGACCTACTGTGGCGTGTTGGCGTGCAAGCGCCGGGCCACAGTCGCAACCTCAGTGTTTCCACACAAAGCGGAAACGCTGCAAGACAACTGGTTGGCTCCGTCTCGGGATTGGAGGGCAGGCATGGATATCGTCGTGCGGACGCTCGATGCTGGCGACCAAACCCAATGGAACCGTCTCTTTCGTGCCTACGTGGCGTTCTACGAAGTGGACGTGGCAGATGACGTGATTGCCCTCACGTTCCAGCGCAGCATCGGCGCCTCACCTGATTTCCTTGGGTTTGTGGCGGTTGACAAGGCAGGGCTGATGCGTGGCTTTGCCATGGCGCTGCTGCATCGCTCGACATGGTCGAAGACCTGGTACTGCTACCTCGAGGATCTCTATGTCGCCCCGGAGGCTCGTAGCCTTGGTGTGGGCCGGCAATTGATCGAGGCCGTGTTTGCTGCTGCGGATGCTGCCGGTGCCAGCCGCACCTACTGGGTTACTGCCGAAAACAATGCAACAGCCCGGCGTCTCTACGACCACGTCGCGCATCTCGCGCCCTTCGTGCAATACCGGAGGTGATGCAAACCGACCGTCAACCGGTCGTCCAGTGCCATTCCGCCCCTCCCGGATGCGCACCAGCTCAAACGCTTGGGCCACCCGTCAATTCGAAGCGCGACTTGATCTTGGTGAAAAGCTGGTCGCGCACCGCCCTGTAGCTCTCCAGGATCTGCTCGCGGCTGCCCTGGCCGACCATGATCGAGGCATCGAAAGTCGGCCAGTACTCGACATCGACAGCCATGGTGCGGGTCAGTTCCAGGGCCTGGTGATGAGCCTCCGGCGACAGGGAGACGATCAGGTCGAACGATGTGTCGTAGAGTTCGGCAAGGGTGCGGGGCTGATGGCTCGACAGGTCGATGCCAATCTCGTCCATGACGGCGACAACAAAGGCATCAAGCTCACCGGCCCGGACGCCGGCCGACTCGACGTAGATCCGCCGCCCTGCCAAATGCCGCAGTATCCCGGCAGCCATGGGCGAACGCACGGCATTCATGGTACAGGCGAACAGCACAGACCCCGGCTGTTCGAAACCGCTGCCATGCATCGGTTTCAACCCTTCCAATGCAAGGTACAAATCAGCGTGAACAAGCGCCGTGCGGTGTCGTGATCAACGTCGATCTTGCCTTTCAGGCGTTCTCCCAGAACCTGGCTGCCTTCATCGTGAAGGCCTCGCCGTCCCATATCGATCGCCTGGATGCGCGACGGCGGTGCGGTCCTGATCGCCTGGTAGTAGCTTTCGCAGACCATGAAATAGTCTTTGATGATGCGACGGAACGGGGAAAGCGAGAACATGTAGGTCATCGGCGGCTCGCCTGACTGGCTGCCTACCGTCATGACCAGGCGATCCTCGGCGATCGCCAGATTGAGTTCATAGGGGCCGTCATCGCGGCCGTCGATGGCAAAGTGGTTGCCATCAAGAATGTCGTAGATGGCGACCTCGCGCTCGTGCTCCACGTTGGGGTTGGAGCGGCGGATCGAACCCTGGTCCAGCGTGATGGCCGACAAGCGGTCATTCTCGTTCGTCTTATCGTCACCGGCCTGATCGCCATGGTCAGACATCATCTGCGCCCCTCAACTTCCATCACGCAATCGAACACCAACTGAACGCCGATGCGCCTCCAATCCTTCCGCCTCGGCCAGCGCCATGGCGGCAGGGCCGAGCTGTTCCAGTGCCGCCCTGTTCAAAGACAGCAAGGATGTCCGCTTCATGAAGTCGAGCACACCAAGGCCCGACGAAAACCGGGCACTGCGCGCGGTCGGCAACACATGATTGGAACCGGCCACGTAGTCGCCGATCACCTCAGGCGTCATGTTGCCGAGGAAAATCGCACCGGCGTTGCGAACACGAGCGGCGATCACCTCCGGATCGCGGGTTGCGATCTCGAGGTGCTCGGCGGCGATGCGATCGGCGAGCGCTGGGGCCTCGTCCAGGGACCGAAGCAGAATGACGGCCCCGAACGTCTGCCAGCTTTTGCCCGCGATATCTGCCTTGGGCAGGCTGCCGAGCTGCCGCTCAACCGCGGTTGTCACGGCTTCAGCAAAAGCGG
Source organism: Hyphomicrobiaceae bacterium (assembly GCA_047971765.1). Lineage (GTDB taxonomy): Bacteria > Pseudomonadota > Alphaproteobacteria > Rhizobiales > Hyphomicrobiaceae. The sequence goes on from JBKDZY010000867.1 coordinate 3,784, forward strand.
GCGCATCGGTCATGAGTATCGACTGGGCAGCAGTGTCATGTTCAGCCTGGGCCAGCAGGTCCGCCGCCAACCATTCCGGATCGTTGTCCTGGTCGGCGATAATCAGCACTTCAGAGGGACCCGCAATCGAGTCGATGCCCACCGTTCCAAAAACCTGGCGCTTGGCGGCGGCCACATAGGCATTACCGGGCCCGACAATCTTCGCGACCGGCGCGATGGTCTCGGTGCCATAGGCAAGGGCGGCCACGGCCTGGGCGCCGCCGATCCGGTAGACCTCGTCAGCCCCGGCAAGACGCGCGGCGGCCATGACGAGCGGGTTGAGAACGCCGCCGGGTGCCGGCACCACCATGACCACGCGCTCGACGCCGGCAACCTTGGCCGGGACTGCGTTCATGAGCACGGTGCTCGGGTACGACGCAAGCCCGCCGGGCACGTAGATGCCGGCGGCTTCGACTGCACTCCAGCGATGGCCCAGCAACGCGCCGGTGCTGTCATGGCGACGCTCCTCGGTCACAGGTTTCTGCCGCTGGTGATAGTCCAGGATGCGATCACGGGCGAGCGTCAGAGCTTCGAGCACCCCCTGAGGGACGCTGCGTTCGGCTTCCACCATTTCGTCGGCCAAAACGCGCATTCCAACCTCGTCGAGGTTCGTCCTGTCGAACTTGAGCGTCAGCTCGCGCAGCGCCTGGTCGCCACGCGACCGGACATCGGCAATGATGGCACGCACGCTCTGGTCGACATCATCCGAGACCTCGCGCTTGGTTGCCAGGAAGGCCTTGAAGCGGGCTTCGAAATCAGTGTCGGCAGTGGAAATGGTAATGGGCATCAGCGTCTTTCGTCGTTGCCGGTCCGTGGACCGCTCAATCCCTGTGGCCGGGTCAACTGGCCCTGCCTGCACGGGCGCCGTGGCAGTCCCGGATATCAGTTCTTTCGGTCATGGGGATGCTCGGGCCGCGACGCGGCCTGCCATACCGGCCCAAGATCGCGCAACTCGGCCTCGATGCATTCCACTTCGAGCTGGATCGCCTTGTCGTCAGCAAACACCAGATTGACCCGGCCCGCAGGTTCCTCCTCGGAGGTCGTCTCGTAGGTTACCGCCAGCAGGACCAGGACGGCACTGACATCGGCCAAGTCTATGCCCGCGATCCGAGCACGGTTCACGCGCTCCAGACGCAGCGCGGTCTGGCGCCGCAATGGCCCCTTGTCCGGCCCGGCCAGGATCTTGGCCCAATCAAACCGGTTCATGATGCCAGCGAAACGGCGCTCGCGCGGCAGATAGCGCATATCGCCAACCCGCACGACCGCATCTTGCAGATGCGCCGAGACGACTTGCAGGTCCTCGGTGTCAAAGGCAATCAGCTTCAGCGGATCCATGGCGTTCTTCGGGGACTCTCCCCTGGCGGGGGGCCGCGCTGTTCAAGTTGTGTTCGCGGAAAGAGATAGCTGCAGCGACGCATTGGCGCAACATGACAGATGAGCGACAGCTTTCAATACTCCGCGATCCAGCGCAGGCCGCTGCCCCAAGCCGGGCCGCAGTCGCGGCCTGAGCGTTTCCACCCAAGCCGGAAACGCCTCAGGTGGCCGTCAAACGTTCGATCTCCGCGCCGCAATTCGACAATTTTTCTTCCAGCCGCTCGAACCCGCGATCCAGATGATAAACGCGGTTCACAGTTGTCTCACCATCAGCGACGAGGCCGGCGATCACCAGTGACACCGACGCCCTCAGGTCGGTCGCCATGACGGGGGCGCCCTTCAGCTTCTTGACACCCCGAATGGTGGCGGTATCGCCATGAAGCTGGATGTCGGCGCCGAGGCGCGCCAGCTCCTGGACGTGCATGAAGCGGTTCTCGAAAATCGTCTCGCGGATGACGCTGGTTCCTTGGGCGGTGGTGACCATTGCCATGAGTTGTGCCTGCAAATCTGTCGGAAAGCCGGGGAACGGCTGGGTCTCGATGCTGATCGGCTGCACACCCGCGCCATTCCGGCGAACGCGGATGCCGCCATTCTCCGCCGTCACCTCGGCCCCGGCATCGGCCAACGCGGCCAACGCGGTCTCAAGCAGGTCAGGCCGGGTGCCATCGAGGAGCACGTCGCCGCCGGTCGCGGCCACGGCAAACGCGAAGGTGCCGGTCTCGATACGATCCGGCAGCACGGTGTGGACCGCGCCTTCGAGCTGGTCACGCCCCTCAATGTGCAGGGTCGATGTTCCGATGCCCTCGATCGCGGCGCCCATCTTGACCAGGCAATGGGCCACATCGCCAACTTCGGGCTCGCGCGCAGCGTTCTCGATGACGGTTTCGCCCTTGGCGAGGGCGGCGGCCAATAGCACATTGTGGGTGGCGCCAACCGACACCTTCGGGAAAACCACACGATTGCCCTGGAGGCCACCTGCGGGCGCCTTGGCCACGACGTAGCCGCCTTCGATTTCGATCTGGGCGCCCAGCGCCTTGAGGCCGGACAAGTGGAGGTCGACAGGCCGGGTGCCGATGGCACATCCCCCCGGCAGCGACACGCGCGCCTGTCCCATGCGGCCAAGGATCGGTCCCAGCACCCAGAAGCTCGCCCGCATCCGCGAGACCATCTCGTAAGGTGCTGTCGTATCAACGATATCGCGCGCGCTCAGATGGAAGGTGTCGCCCAGGTGGCCGGAAGGGCTGGCGCGCTTGCCTTCGATCGAGTGATCAACGCCGTGATTGCGCAGGATCCGGGCCAGCAGGTTGACGTCAGCCAGATTGGGAACATTCTTGAGCGTCAGCCGATCCGGGGTCAGCAGGCTTGCAATCATCAGAGGCAGGGCAGCATTCTTGGCGCCGGAAATGGGGATTGTCCCCACCAGCGGCTTGCCCCCGACAATCCTGATCCGATCCATCAACCGTCCTCCTGGCCCTTGGCCTGCCACCGCCTGTCAGGCGACTCACTCTCATCTGCCGCAAGTTGCTGTCGCAAATCGTGGCCCGAACGACAACCGGTAAGCCGTCGCATGTGTCACGTTTGCCTGTGAAATTCATGGGTCCCGCGTCGATCTGCCCAGCTTCTGCCGCTTCATCGGCCTGGCAGGCTCCGATCGCACTAATCCCGGTTTATTTTGTGGTCGTCTCGCCATCCGGACTGTTTTCCGCGCCATTTGCTGCCTTGCGCCGGCTTTGTGCCTTGCGCCGGTGCAGATTGGCACGCAACTCGGATGCCAGACGATCCGCCCTTGCTTTTTCCGATGCCTTGTTGCCTTTACCAACGGCCGGTTTCCTGGTGTCCATGGCTTGGCCTGTTCGATCAATCTTGTCCAAAAGGTTGTCTTGCGGCTCTCAGCCGTGTAGCCGCGTCCTGCCAAATCCATTAGCACAGCGGGCCCGGATCCGCGCCAGCTTTCCAGGCCCGGCCTCCGATGCCCCCGTATCCGAGCGCGCCGACCGTGCGCTGGCCTGCAGGCGGCTCACAGAAAGACAAATTGGGAACGCAACCCATGGCCAATACCGAAGACGAGCGGGCGACCATTACAAGGATCGCCCTGGGCAGCATCGTGGTCGCGGTGCTTGCCATGGCGATCAAGTATGTCGCCTATATCGTGACCGGCAGCGTAGCCCTCTATTCCGATGCCCTTGAGGGCATCATCAACGTCATCACAGGCATCCTGACCTACCTTGCCATCCGTATCAGCGCCCGCCCGCCTGACCGCCACCACCAGTTCGGACACCACAAGGCCGAGTACTTCTCGGCAATCATCGAGGGCTTCCTGATCGTGGTGGCGGCGGCCCTGATCATCCGGGAGGCGTGGGAGGCCCTCTTCAATCCGCGGAGCATGAGCGCGCCACTTCTCGGACTGGCGATCGCAGCGGGGGCCACCGCGCTCAACGCCGGATGGGCGCAGTTCGTCATCCGCTGGGGGACGCGCAACCGCTCGCCGGCGCTGGTCGCCGATGGCCATCACGTCATGACCGATGTGATCACCAGTATCGGCGTCGTTGCCGGATTGGCGGTATCGTGGCTGACCGGCCTTGCTGTTCTCGACCCCCTCATTGCCATCGTCGTGGCGGTGAACATCCTCTGGATGGGCTGGCGGCTCATCAGCTCATCGTTCTCGAGCCTGATGGACGAGGCCGCACCGCGCGAGGTGCAGGCGCTGATCCGGGAGACGATCCGCGCCAATGGCGACGGTGCCATCGAGGTGCACGATCTGCGCACGCGCGACGCCGGTGCCGTCACCTTCATCGAATTCCATCTGGTCGTGCCGGGCACCATGACGGTGCGCAAGGCGCATGACATCTGCGACCGGCTGGAAGCGGGCATAGAGGCCGCCGTGCAGGGCGCAAGCGTCCTGA
>JBKDZY010000868.1:0-2050 GCA_047971765.1 Hyphomicrobiaceae bacterium
CACCCATCCCGACACAAGTTGCGGGTCCTGCCGCACCGCCTCACGGAACGCCGCCACAGCCGAGCCCGGGTTGCGCAACTGCAGCGCAAATCCGCCAAGCGCCATATGCGTTTCCGGAAAATCGGCCCGGCTCGCCAGCGACCGCATGAACTCCTGGTTCGCCTCCCGGTATGCCGTGCGCGCCTGCAAGGTCGCCGTCCGCCCGATTGCGCCGACCAGCGTCCGGGCTGCCGCGATCCTGACCGTGCGCACCTGATCCCTCAACAGGGTCTCCAGGACGGGCAACCGGTCGGGCACTGGCAGCCCACGCTGCAGCTCCGCCGCCGCCACACGCACCATGGGGCTGTCATCCTTCAGCAGCCCCTGCGCCCGCCGCGCGACATCCGGACTGGCCACCCCCTTCAACTTGTCGAGCGCACTGGCCCGCACAATCGGCGCCTGGGTCACATCTGCAGCAACCGCCAGAAGACCGTCCACCGAACCGGTAGCATCCGCCGCCGCTGCCGCGAAAACAGTTGCAAAGTGCTTGCCCCGGAAACGCGACTGCGGCAAACGCCTTTCGAGTTCGGCCTTGGCCCACCGCGCGTCCTTGTCCCGATGGCAATCGTTGCAGGTGTTCGGCACGCCGATCGCAGCCGTCAGGTCTGGCCGTGGCACCCGGAAGCTGTGGTCGCGCCGCCGGTCCACACCCATGTAGGTGCGCTCCATCATGTGGCAGCTCTTGCACATCGCACCATTGCTCCCCGCCTTGTGGAAATGATGGTCCGGCGTGTCGTAGTCCTTCTTTGCCAGCGACGGAAACTGCGCATTGCCGGCCTGTGAATGGCATTGCGTGCAAAGCCCATTGCCCGTGTCCCGGACCTTGCCCGAATGCGGCTCGTGGCAGTTCGTGCAGCGCACGCCCTTGGCATACATCTTGGATTGCAGGAACGAGCCGTACACATAGACTTCGTCCTTGATGGCACCGTCAAAATGATAAAGCTGGGGCCTGAGCAGCGCGAGAGTGTAGGCATCGCCATAGGGCGTTCCGGGTACGGGTGAGGCACCGCTCAGCGACTCCCGCCGCGAGTGGCATCCCCCGCATTGCTCGATCTCCGTCCTGGCGGACGCGGCGAGGTCAACCACCAGTCCCTTTTTGGTGCCGGCGGCATCGCCCGTGCCTCTCGGACTCGCCGTGCCGCCCGCAGCCCGGGCCCAGCTCACATGGCGCGCTCCAGGCCCGTGACAGGACTCGCAGCCGACGCCGATCTCGGCCTCGGTACTGTGATAGCTATGTGATTTGGGGTCGTAGTTCTTCTTGTAGTCTGTCGCATGGCATTCGGCGCACCGGCCATTCCAGTTCTTGTAGGGCCCCGTCCAGTGCAGGCCATCGGCGGCCTTGATCTTCTGGTCGGGATAGAGGTGATACCAGCGCTTGCCCTTCACGTCCCAGGCCACATCAAAGGCCTGCAACCGCCCCGGCTCGGTCTCGATCAGGTACTGCTGCAGAGGCGCGATACCAGCCGTGAACTTGACCTTGTACGTGTGCGTCCTGCCGTCTGCATCTTCGGTGCTGATCAGGTAGTCTTCGAGCGACTTGATGAAGCGCGTCTCGACACCATTTTGTGTGAATGACACGCCGGAAAAATCGCCCCGCACGGTCTTGCTGTCAGGCACGTTCCAGGCATTGGCGTGATCCGAACCCTGCCAATGCTCGAACGTCTTCGCATGACATGTGGCGCACGCCGCACTGCCGATGTAGCCCGCCTGCTTCTCCACCTTCGACTGCGCCACCGCCGCAACAGGACTGAAAAGCAGCAGGGCGGCAGCACCGGCAAGGATGGAATGTCGCAACATGAAAACCTCGAAGGGCAGCGCAGCGGGGACGAAAACCGACAACCGGTCCGGTCATCATCGTGGATCTAGACCAACTCCGGCAAAACCGGAATTGGTCTGGTGACCCTCACCCCGTTTGGCACTCGGCCATAAGTGGAGCCCGTTCTGGCTATGGTCCTCTTGGCACCGGGTTGCAAACACGTTCGGTGTGAGCCCTGCAAGGCTCTTGTGCGGA
>JBKDZY010000869.1:0-10045 GCA_047971765.1 Hyphomicrobiaceae bacterium
CACCACGGTGTGGATCCGCAGCGCCCGTCTCGGCATGGTCAAGATCGGCCAGGGTTCGACAGCGACGGACAACCTGATCCTGATCGACCTCGGCAAGAAGGGCATTGCTGCCACGCCGGACTCGGCCCTCTACAACGGCAGCTTCGTTCTTCGCGGCAATGACGGCACGTTTGGCGGTGCGTCGGGCACAACCACAACGTTGCTGACCTGGTCAAGCGCCATCCGCGGTCACGAATCGTTCGATACGTCTCGCCGCAACCACGTCCTCTATGAGACGCCGACGCTCTATGGCTTCACGCTGCAGGCCGCTGTTGCGGAAGACAACTTCTGGGATATCGCGCTGCGCTATGCTGGCGAGTTCCATGGGTTCCGGTTCGCTGGTGGCATTGGTTACCAGGAGGACAGCGAATTCAACGCGCCAAGCACGGGTCTTGCCGCTGGTGCAAATTCGGTGAGCTGCATCAACGACTGCGATGTGACATCCAAGGAAATCAAGGGGGCGGCGTCCATCCTGCATGTCGCGACTGGTCTGTTCCTCACCGGTGCTGGTGGTCAGCGAGAGCTTTCCGGGGAAAGGATCGCGGGGGATCCAACGTCGAACTATGCCGGTCCTGACCTGACCTGGTGGTATCTGTCGGGTGGTTTGTCCCGGAACTTCTTCGGCATCGGTAACACCGTGCTGTTCGGCGAGTATCTCGACTCCAAGGGAGGTCTGGAGCAGGCCGGGTTCCTTGCGACGAACGCGAATGGCTACATGAGCAATACCGCCGCCCTGGGACGGACCAGCAGCGAAGCCCAGATGTGGGGTATCGGTATCAACCAGTATATCGACGCCGCGGCCATGGAGCTGTTCATCACCTACAAGAACTACTCCCTGGATGCCTCTGGTTTCGTGGGGACGCCAACCCTCAACAAGGACAGCGGCGGCGTGTCGGACTTCTCGACGGTCATCGTCGGAACGAAGATCAACTTCTGATCCGGTTTCCAGCACTTGTCAGGGAGAAGGCCGCCGTCTGGCGGCCTTTTCTTTTGGGACGTGAAGGTCTGGCACAACATGAGCCCCGCGAAACCGGAACAGCAGACGTCAGGAGGGCAGGGGTAAAGCAGGTGGGTCACGGCTCACAGGTTCAGCAGGATGATCACGCCGACGACGATGAGGGCGATACCGACGCCCTCGCGTGATGCAAAGCCTTCCTTGAACAGGTTTCTCGACACCATTCCGGCGAAAAAGATCTCGACCAGGGCCAGCGTGCGGACCTTGGCCGCTGTCGTCAGGGCGAAGGCCAGGAACCACATCTGCGAGGCGAAGGCGCCCATGAACCCCGCGAACAGGGAGGGCCGCCAGGCCTTGCAGATGTCCAGCAGTGTCTTCCTGTCGAACAGCAGCAGGTAGACGGTCAGGAACGCCACCTGCATCCCAAGGCCGATGACGAGGGTCGATGTGGCGGCCACGACGAAGTTCGGATGCTCGAGCGCGCGGATCGCGCCCCGATAGCCAACGGCGGAGGCACCGAACATCGCACCGGCCGCAAGCCCCAGGAGGATCGGCTTGGCGCCGAGGTTTTCCAGCGCTCCTTTTTTCGGCCATGACATGATGACCACGCCCGACGTCGCGATGACGATGGCGGCTGCCAGTGGGACTGTCAGGCGGTCACCCAGGAAGACGAGGCCGAACAGCGCAACGTGCACGGGCTCGATCTTGTTCAATGCGGTGATCAGCACGAACGACTTGTCGCGCATGGCTGCCAGCAGCAGCGCGGTTGCCGCAATCTGGGTTGCCGCGCCAGCAAAGGCCCAGATCAGCATCCTGTGCGACGGGGTCGGGAAGGCATAGCCCGTAGTCGAGAGCACACCAATCAGGAAGCATATGGCAAATGGCAGGCCGAACAGGAACCGGACGTGGGTGGCACCGATCGTTCCGATGGTGTTTGTCAGCTCGCGCTGCATGGCGTTGCGCAAAGTCTGTCCGCCAGCCGCCAACACAGTGAAGACGGCCCATAGCCAACTCGTCACGATCTGCTCCTGAATGTGTCCGGGAAGAATGTGGAACCGACAGAATAGGACCGCGACACTGGGGGAGGACAAGCCTTTTCTTTGGCGGCAGATTGCGCGGATTGTGGGCGTGGGCCCTAAAATGATGACCTCGCCGCGTGCGAACGACCAAGGTGGCACCAAGGTGTGGCAACGATCAATCGCGAGGTTCAGATTGTCCGCGCGGGGTGCGTTCTGTGCCGGAATGGCGGTCGCGTCCGGGCAGGGTTTGCGCGGGAGGCATGAGAGCCGCCGTGAAGATTCCGGTCAAAAGCATCGCGATCATGCCCGACCAGAACAACCCCTGCCAGATGGCCATCGGCCAATGGATCCACAACAGTAGCGGCGTGAAAGCCGTCCACAGGCCGCTGATCGTCGAGATGAAGCGGATAATGCGCCGGGACATGAACCGCGCGACAAGGTCAACGGGGTCCAGAGACAGGCGGCCAGCGGATGTCAGCGGTCCCATGGGGGTTCCTTGTTGGCTCTGCGGACCCTTCAGCGCGCTTCTACGCGCCCACCATCAGCCAGAACTGAAGAAGGTGGCGCTTTGTGCAATGCACGGTGGTGGCCTATGCTTTCACCCTGGCGTCTGCCGGGCCTGTCGTGGCGGCGCATATCCAATTGAATCTGCAGGAGGAGTGGCGCATGGCAAGCCGGTTCGGCCTCGGTCTCGAAACAGGGTCTCAGCTCTTGCGGTTCGGCTGCTATCTCGGCCTTAACCGACTGGTTGGCTGGCAAACCGACCGCAGGGGGCAGCGGCCGCGCTACAAGGCCGAGCGTCCCGTGCCATCCGAGCGCGCTATCCTCGATGACCTGTTCAAGCTCTGCCTCAGGGACGCCCGCGCGGTGGATGACGGCCTGCTGCCGCCAATGGGCGATGGGGTCGCATTGCCGCGCCAACTGGCCCGCGTCCGTGCGATGCTCGCGGACCTGCCGTCGGCGCTGGACCGTCGCGAGCGGCAGGATGCGGGCAGCATCCGGGATATCGCTGTGGCAGGATCGGTGCCCGACTACTACGCGCAGGACTTCCATTATCAAACAGGCGGCTATCTCACGGACGAATCTGCACGCCTCTACGACCTCCAGGTCGAGACACTCTTCCTGGGTGGCGCAGCCCCCATGCGGCGCGAGGCGCTGCGCCCGGTCGGTGAGTACCTGAAGGGGCGGGACCAGCGCCGCGTGGCCCTGGCGGATGTCGCTTGTGGCACCGGTCGTTTCCTGGGCGATGTGCGCCGCCTGTGGCCGGCCATGAAACTGACCGGCATCGACTTGTCGGAAAACTATCTGGCTGAGGCACGCAGGCATCTGCGGCCGTTGCGCCAGGCGCGGTGGCTGCACGCCAACGCCGAGGAGGTTCCTCTGGCGGACGGCAGCCAGGACGTGGTGACCTCCATCTTCCTGTTTCACGAATTGCCGCGGAATGTTCGCGCCAGGGTCACGGCCGAAATGGCACGCATCGTCCGGCGCGGTGGATTGGTGGTGCTGGTCGACAGCCTCCAGATGGGCGATCGGCCCGATTGGGATGGCCTGCTCGAGGGTTTCCCTGTCCGCTTCCACGAGCCATATTTTGCCGACTACGCGGTCGATGACCTGGAAAGCCACTTCCGGGCTGCGGGCCTTGAGGTCCAATCGGTCTGGACATCGTTTCTTTCCAAGGTGATGGTTGCGCGAAAGCCGGCCAATTGATCCGGTCCAATACCAACGGATGGACATGCAGAAGATGACGACCAAACGATCCCACGTGACGGCCAGCGATGGTGTGAAGCTCTACACCGAGAGCACGGGCGAGGGTGATCCGATCATTTTCGTCCACGAGTTTGCAGGCCATCATTTGTCATGGGAAACGCAGGTGCGCTGGTTCTCGCGGCGCTACCAGTGTGTCACCTATCAGGCCCGCGGCTGGCCGCCGTCCGACGTGCCGCCCGACGCCACGAGCTATTCACAGGCCCGCGCCGCCGATGACATTGCGGATGTGATGAAGGGGCTCGGCATCGCCAAGGCGCACATTGTCGGTTTGTCGATGGGTGCGACGGCCGCCATCGAGTTCGCCATCCGCCATCCCGGAAAGGGCTTGTCCATCGCAGCGGCCGGAGCGGGCACGGGCTCCACGTGCGACCAGGAAACGCTTGCGCGCTTCCGCCGGGAAGCGGTGGAGATGGCGGAACGGATCGAGCGCGACGGCATCGCGGCCCTGGGCGAGGTCTATCTGTCGGGACCGGCGCGCCTGCAACTCCTCGCCAAGGACCAACGGGGCTATGCGGAGTTCAAACAGCAATTCATCGAGGGCGCGTCGAAGGGCAGGGCTCTGACCATGCGTGGCGTGCAATCCGGCCGGGTTCCCTTCTATGAGCGCGAGGCTGAACTGCGCGGCATCAAGGACCCCGTGCTGATCATCTGCGGCGACGAGGATGATGGAACGCTCGATATTTCCGTGTTCATGAAGCGTGTCATTCCGCGCTCGGGCCTCATGGTGTTCCCCAAGACGGGCCACGGCATCAACCTGGAGGAGCCGGCTGGCTTCAATCATGTGGTTGGCGAGTTCATCCAGGCCGTCGAGAAGGATCGCTGGCCGGAGAACGTCTCGACCGCGGGCAAGGACTTCTCGTTGTTGCCGAAGTCCTGAAGTCGAACGGCCGGGCGACAGCGGTTGTCGCCCGGTTCCCACTGGCCCGGTGGCGTTCCATGGGCCGGGCCGCCGCGATCAGGGAACGTCGATGCGGACCGCAATGGCCGCACTCGCGATGACGGCGGGATCGTTGTTTTCCGTGTCGGGAATATCGAGGCCGCCTTTCACGGCCTTCGCCGTGACCGAACCGACCGGCAGTGAGGCGCGCACTTTTTCGATGTCCACCTTCTCCGGTCGCTGGACACCGATGGTGACCTCTACTTCGACATTCTTCTTGTCGACGCCGAGCGTCCGGATGAACGCCAGCGATGAATGGTGGAGTGCGTCCTGCACCGCACGCAACGCCGCCTTGGTGTAGTCTGAACCATGCAGGTCGTTGCCGCTGCCGAGTTCGAGGATGACGCGTTTCTTTGGCATGGTGGCCCCCTCAGATGTCCAGGCTGACGATCGCGCAGGCATTGGCGATCAGCGTGCCATCGGTGCCTTCGTCGTTGCGAATGTCGAGGCCGCCTTCGACCACGGTCACGGTGCCCTTGCCGTAGGGCAGCACCTTCAGGACCTCGGCCTTGTCCACCCGCTCGGGGTGCGGCACGCCGATATGCACATCGACCTGCATTGCCTCCAGTGGTTGGCCCAGGGCCGTGGCGATGGATAGCGAGTTGTGCCACAGGGCGTCGCGCAGCGCGCGGGCGGCGGCCTTGGTCGGATCGGTGCCGCGAATGTCGGTGCCCATGCCGATTTCGAGCACCATGCGTTTCTTTGCCATGAGAGATTTCCCGGATAACGAACACTGCCGCCATCATGCGCCGGGACGGGTGGATTGAAACAGCATAATTTTCGCCTGGGCAAAGGCTGGCCCCGTCTGGTAACTGGCGGGCCCAGCCAACGGACCTGCCATCATGAGCCTTTCGCTACTTGCCGGTTACACCCTGGTCTGCCTCGTGCTTGCCATCACACCGGGGCCGAACATGGCGTTGACATTCGCCGCGACGCTGTCGGGGGGCATGAGGGCGGGTTTCGCCACAATCGCGGGCACCTCGACCGGGTTATGCATCCTGGTGACGATCGCGGCGGCTGGCATGACGTCCGTCATGCTGCTGATGGCGGAGTGGTTCGATGTCGTGCGCTGGGGGGGCGCGGCCTACCTCGTGGCTCTGGGCGCCCGGCAACTCCAGGTCTGGTGGCGGACCCGCGACGTCGGCCAGTGTTCCGGGCCGCAGGATGGCGCCGTCCGTCTGGTGTCCGGCCGCTCGCGCTATGCGCAAGGCATTGCCGTTTCGCTGTCGAACCCCAAGGTGCTGCTGTTTCTCGGCGCGTTTTTCCCCCAGTTCGTCGATCCGTCTCAACCGCCGGCGGCCCAACTCGCGGTGCTGGCCGTGATCTTCGTCGTGGCGCTGGTACTGGTGGACGCCATCACGGTCATTTCCATCTCGAAAGCGCGCCAGAGGATATCCATGGCCAGATTGAAGGCGCTCGACCTCGTATCCGGCATACTGCTGGTGGTCGGCGGGCTCGTGCTGGCGACCGCGCGCCGGCCGTGACCGGAGGCTGCGGCATGGTAGGAATTGGTCTGTCTGCCCCATTGCGGCGCAAGGCGACTACGGGCTAGTGTCGGCGCCATGAAACGCATCGGCTTCTATTCGGGATCGTTCGATCCGGTCACAAACGGCCATACCGACGTGCTGCGCCGGTCGGCGGCGCTCGTTGATGTCCTTGTCATCGGGATTGGTGTTCATCCGGGAAAAACCCCGCTGTTCACCACCGACGAGAAGGCAGAGATGCTGAAAACCGAGATGGTTCCGGTTTCCCAGAAGTACGGCACCAGGATCGAGGTGGTGACGTTCGCAGGCTTGACCGTCGATGCTGCGCGTGACGCAGGTGCGACCATGATTTTCCGGGGGCTGCGCGATGGCACGGACCTCGACTATGAGATGCAGATGGCCGGCATGAACAGTGCCATGGCGCCGGATATCGACACGGTATTTCTACCCGCAAGTCCTGATGTGCGCCATATCACGGCAACGCTCGTCCGCCAGATCGCGATGATGGGCGGGACGGTCTCTCCGTTCGTGTCGGAACAGGTAGAGGCGCGCCTCAAGGCCAAGGTTGGCAAGACGGCCTGACCTGCAATCAATTCGTATCCTGCCCGATTGCCGCCACATGAGAGGGTGATGGCAGGTGGGCCACTTCCCAATGGTCAACTGGAGCAGTCGCTTGAAAAGCTTTTTTGCGGGCCTTGGCCTCGCGTTCCTCCTGCTGGCGCAGCCGGCGTTCGCCGTGCCGAAGACCGATCCGGCCAACACGCTGGTCATCGAATTGAAGACCGGCAAGGTCTATATCGAGCTGTTGTCGAAGATCGCACCGCTCCACGTCGCACGGGTCAAGCAGCTGGCGCGCAGCGGTTTCTACAACGGCATCATCTTTCATCGCGTGATCAAGGGCTTCATGGCCCAGACGGGCGACCCGACGGGAACCGGAACCGGCGGCTCCAAGCTCGGACCGCTGAAGGCGGAATTCTCGTCGACGCCGTTCGAGCGCGGCACTGTCGGCGCGGCCCGCACGCAGGACCCGAACAGTGCCGATAGCCAGTTCTTCATCTGCTACACGCACACCCCGTTCCTGAACGGCCAGTACACGGTGTGGGGCCGCGTGGTGGAGGGCATGCAGTACGTCGACGAGATCGCGAAGGGTGAACCGCCTGCCAAGCCCGACAAGATGCTGCGGGTCTACATCCTGAAGGACGGACCGGGAAAGAAGACCTAGCGGACAGTTTGGCGGATCGTACCCTGTGTCGGCTTGAGCAAGGTGCAGGGTGCAAGGCCCGAAAGGCGATCGGGCGACGCCGTTCACACTGCTGGAATCGTAGAACAGAGACGGAAAGGAGCCAGCCATGGCCGACATCAAGGATCCCGAGAATACCATCATCATGGAGACCACCAAGGGCCCGGTGGTGATCGAGTTGCTGCCTGATCTGGCGCCCAAGCACGTCGAGCGCATCAAGCTGCTTGCACGTGAGGGCTTCTATGATGGCATCGTGTTCCATCGGGTGATTGACGGCTTCATGGCTCAGGTCGGATGCCCCCATGGCACCGGCACCGGTGGTTCGAAGCATCCCAACCTCGAGGCCGAGTTCAATTCCGAACCGCATGTGCGTGGCGTATGCTCCATGGCGCGTGCGCAGAACCCGAATTCGGCCAACAGCCAGTTCTTCATCGTGTTCGACGATGCCAGCTTCCTGGACAAGCAGTACACCGTCTGGGGACGGGTCATTGATGGCATGCCCAATGTGGACAACATCAAGCGTGGCGAACCGGTCCAGAACCCGGACAGCATCGTCTCCATGAAGGTGGCTGCGGACGCCTGACCGGCAGGCATCGGCCTCACGGAACACTCCGAGACGGGCGCGTCCATGGCAATGGTCGCGCCCGTTGCGCGTCGAACTGATCGAAATATTGCGTGTCCGTCATAAAATTGGATGGAACCAATTCCCGCCGGACGAGAATTGGTCTATTGCATGGTCCTTCACGGCGTTCAGGGCGGCCGCACGCTGACGACGAGCAGGGATGGCGCATGAATATTCGCAAGATGAGAATATCATGACGACGGTGACCCGGCGTCGTCTTCTGCAGGCTGGATTGGCTGCGGCATCGGGCATGGCGTTCGAGGGCGGATGCAGGGCCCTACCGGCAATGGCGGATGAGCAGATGCTGGTGACAGGCGCAGAGCGGTTGGCGGCGGATGATTTTCTGGCCCTGAAGGGCCTGAAGGTGGGGCTCATCACCAATCAGACCGGACGTGTCGGTGACGAACTTCTGGCACATGCGATGGCGCGTTCCGCCAATGTGCGCCTGGCAGCCATCTTGTCGCCGGAACATGGGTTTTCGGGAACAGCGGAGGCTGGCGCCAAGGTAACAGGTGGCCGCGACCAAGCGACCAGGGTGCCGGTCCACAGCCTATATGGCAAGACCTTGAAGCCGACGCCAGAAATGCTCGAAGGCCTCGATGCGCTGGTCTTCGACATGCAGGATATCGGCACGCGCTTTTATACCTACATTGCGACCATGGGACTGGCCATGCAGGCCGCGGCCCAGGCCCGCCTGCCATTCTGGGTGCTGGACAGGCCTAATCCACTCGGTGGCACCTACGTCTCAGGGTTCGTTCTGGAGCGTCCGTTCGCCTCGTTCGTGGGACGTTATGCCATTCCGATCGCACATGGTTTGACGGTCGGGGAATTGGCGCGCCTCATCAAGGCATACCATCTGTTGCCAGGGCTGAAGACACTGGCGCTCGAATTCGTGCCGGTCGAGGGTTGGCGCCGGGACATGCCGTGGCCGGACACCGGGCGCCCGTGGCGGGCGACCAGCCCGAACATCCCGACTTTCGACACGGCGTTGGTCTATCCCGGCATGGGGTTGTTCGAGGCAACGACCGCCAACGAAGGAAGGGGGACACGAGCGCCGTTCCTGCAGGTGGGGCATCCCTCCATCGACGGAGAAGCCGTCGCGCGCCGCATCGAAAAAGCAGCTCTGCCAGGCGTCACAATCTCTCCACTGCAATACCGACCACAGTCAATTGCGGGGATGGCGACGCATCCACGTCACGAGAAAAAACTGATCGTCGGAGTAAGGATTGCTGTAACGGAACCCTCAAAGGTAATGCCAGTTGAACTCGGAATTCACTGCCTGCATGCATTTTCCCGTGAATTCGCGAAAAGAGGTAAACGTGGCGCATTAATAAGGGATGTCAAAGCGTTTGACAGATTGGCGGGGACGGATCGTCTGCGTCAGATGCTGATTGAAGAGCGTTCGCCCGAGTTTGTCGCAGCTTCGTGGAAGGAAGATGTTGCGTTGTTTCGAAAAAACATGCAAACCATTATCGCCTATAATTAGACGGGATGCTACGCCTGATGAGGCATTTCGCAACTTGCGTGGAAGATGAAATTCCGCAAACTGCTTGAAATTCGTGCAGATATTCACTGCATAGTAGGACACCGGATCATGGCGCGCCCCAGGGAATTTGACGAAGACGTTGTATTGGATCAAGCGATTGCCTGCTTCTGCAGGCGAGGGCTGGAAGGCACGAGCATTCGAGAATTGACTGAACGCATGGGGATTAACACACCTAGTCTGTACAATGCATTCGGCGATAAATTCCAATTGTTTAAAATCGCGCTTGAGCGGTACGCGGATCAAATTCCAAGAAATCGAATCGCTGCGCTTTCGACGGAAGTGTCGCCGCTGGTTGCAATCGAGAAATTTCTCGAGGGTGCAGTTGAACGCGCAAAGGACGATCCGGAACGGCGCGGCTGCATGATCATAAATTCGGCGCTCGAGGTGGCACCTCATAACGCGGAAATCGGGGCGATGATTGCCGAATATCTCGGAG
>JBKDZY010000870.1:0-3195 GCA_047971765.1 Hyphomicrobiaceae bacterium
GAAAACGACCTGGGCGCCGTTGGCGAAGTCGCCGAACTGGGCTTCCCACATGGTCAGGCAGTTCGGTTCGGCAAGGGAATAGCCATACTCGAAGCCGAGCACGGCTTCCTCGGACAGCATCGAATTGATGACCTCGAAGCGCGCCTGTCCGGGGCAAATGTGTTTCAGCGGGGTGAACCAGCGCTCGGTGTCCTGGTCAATGATGACCGAGTGGCGCTGGGAGAAGGTGCCACGTTCCACATCCTGTCCCGACAGGCGGACGGGGAGGCCTTCGTTCAACAAGGTGCCGAAGGCCAGGTGCTCCGCCATCGCCCAGTCGATGCCTTCGCCGGTATCGATCATTTCGCGTCGGCGCTCGATCAGGCGGATGATGGTGCGGTGGGCGTTGAAATCCTGGGGCAGGGTGGTCAGGCGCCGACCGAGGTCACGCAAGGTGTCGAGTTCAACACCGGTGTTGCCGCGACGGGCCTCGTCCTCGGCAAATCCAACGCCGGACCAGCGGCCATCGAGCCAGTCGGCCTTGTTCGGCTTGTAGGAGTCGGCTGCGCCCAGCTCGGTGTCGAGCATGGAGCGGTATTCAGCCCGCAGTCCATCCAATTCCTCGGGCTTGATCACCTCTTCCTTCACGAGCCGCTCGCCGTAGATGTCGGACGTGATCGGATGTGCCCTGATCTTGCGGTACATGATGGGCTGGGTGAAGGACGGCTCGTCGGATTCGTTGTGGCCATGGCGACGGTAGCAGACCATGTCGATGACGACCGGCTTCTGGAACCGCATGCGGAATTCGATCGCGATCTTCGCCACATGCACGACCGCTTCGGGGTCGTCACCGTTGACGTGGAAGATGGGCGCCTCGACCATCTTGGCGACATCGGTGCAATAGGGAGATGACCGCGACAGGCGCGGGTTGGTGGTGAAGCCGATCTGGTTGTTGATCACGAAGTGGATCGAACCGCCGGTACGGTGCCCCTTCAGCCCCGAGAGGCCGAAGCATTCGGCGACGACCCCCTGGCCTGCAAAGGCCGCATCGCCATGGATCAGCAGCGGCAGCACAACATCGCGTTCGCCAGGCTTGCAGCCGAGCTGGTCCTGCTTGGCGCGCACCTTGCCGAGCACCACGGGATCGACGATCTCGAGATGCGAGGGGTTGGCCGTCAGTGAGAGGTGGACGCGGTTGTTGTCGAACTCGCGGTCCGATGAAGCGCCGAGATGGTATTTGACGTCGCCCGAGCCTTCGACATCGTCCGGCTTGAAGGAGCCGCCCTTGAATTCGTTGAAGATGGCGCGCAAGGGTTTCGACAGGACGTTGGCGAGGACATTGAGCCGGCCACGATGGGCCATGCCGAACACGATTTCCTTGAGACCGAGCTGGCCGCCCCTCTTGATGATCTGTTCCAGGGCCGGAATGAGGCTTTCGCCGCCGTCGAGGCCGAACCGCTTGGTGCCGGTGTATTTCACGTCGCAGAACTTCTCGAAGCCCTCGGCCTCGATCAGTTTCCTGAGAATGGCGCGCTTGCCTTCATCGGTGAAGGAGATGTCCTTGGCTTCACCCTCGATACGCTCTTGCAGCCAGCGCTTCTGGGCGGGGGTGGAGATGTGCATGAACTCCACGCCGATGTGGCGGCAATAGGTGCGGCGGAGGATGCGCAGGATCTGCCGGATGGTCGCCGTTTCCAGTCCCAGCACGTTGTCGATGAAGATCGGGCGGTCCAGATCCGCCTCGGTGAAGCCATAGGTTTCGGGGCGCAGCTCCCGGTGGCGGCGGCGGTCGTCCAGGCCGAGGGGGTCGAGATCGGCGGCGAGATGGCCCATCACGCGGTAGGCGCGGATGAGCATCAAGGCGCGCAGGCTGTCCTGGGTTGCGCGGAAGGTGGCGACTGGCGACAGGTCCACGCCGAAGGACTGGGCGCGCTGGTTGATCTTGCCCTGGATTTCGTGGTGGATCTGCTCGTAGTCCCCGGTCAGGGCGGCGACCAGATCACCGGACTGGGTCATGTCGTCGAGATCCCGCCCCCATGATGGCCCGTGGCCGTGGTCGTCATGGTGGCGTCCGTTGCCAGTGTTGGACGACGTGCGAGCCTGCTCATCGTGAAGACCCTGGAAGAAGAGCCGCCATTCATCGCTGACAGATCCCGGATTCTGCTCATACAGCTCTTGCATCTCTTCGATGTAGGCTGCGTTCACACCGTTCAAGAACGACGTTCTGAGAAACATCAAGTTCTTTTCATTGCGGGACATTGTGTGGTCCTCGATGATGCCGACCCAAACATGAGTGGTTCAGTGGGAATTGCGGTGAGGCATACCTGCATCACGGCTTGGAGGCAATCCATCCTCAACCGGCTGATTGTGGGCACGGATGGTCATTCAATGCTGTCGTTCAGACCGTCTAGCCCCGGATCTTTAACAATGCTGTGAAGTTCGGGCATCTTCGGGTGCAGGAGGGGCCTGAAAAACGTGCATTTGCCGCTTTCGATCTCTGAAATCGACGGTGGGCGGATGAATTTATCCGCTACACGGCCGTCAATGGCGAATTTGAGGGTTGTCCCGCGATAGCCAAGTTGGCACGATGCGCCCGGAACGGTGCCAAATGCCGCCGCCAGGGCGGTTAGCGTCGTCCAAAATATAATGGGAGGAACGATGAAGTTTTTGAAATTGAGTGGCGCTGTTGCTTTGACTGCGACCATGAGCTGCGTCAATGTGGCGCTCGCTGCGGATGCAGGTATTCCCAGGTCAATGGTGTGGAGTGCCTACGACCTCGGTTCCAGCGGCTATGCTGAAGCGTCAGGGATCGCGAACGCGCTGCAAACGAAATTCCAGACTCGCATTCGTATCGTGCCGGCTGGCACGTCGATAGGCCGCCTGCTGCCCATGAAGACTGGCAAGGTGAGCTATGGTTTTCTCGCCAACGAAGTGTATTTCGCGGCCGAAGCCACCAACGAATTTGCTGACCGTTCGTGGGGGCCGCAGGACTTGCGCATTGTCCTCGGCCGCCCGTCTTCAGTCGGCTTTGCAGTGGCCAAGGACACCGGGGTCAAGACGATCGAGGACCTCAAAGGCAAGCGCGTCGGCTACGTGAAGGGTAACCCCTCTGTCAACGTCAAGAATGATGCCTACCTGGCCTATGGCGGACTGACGCGCAAGGATGTCAACGTTGTCTGGTTTGGCTCCTATGGAACCATGAAGGACGCGATCCTG
>JBKDZY010000871.1:0-2905 GCA_047971765.1 Hyphomicrobiaceae bacterium
TAGCGGACACCGGAAGCAACGTGGATCTTCTTGATGCCCGGCAGGCTGCGGGCCTTGCGATAGAGCGAGATCAGCGCCTCGTGGCTGGTATCGAGATTGGGGCAGATGCCCGGATAGACGCATGACTGGCGTCTGCAGGACGCCTCGATCGCGCGATCCTTGCACGCCATCCGGTACATGTTGGCCGTTGGCCCGCCAATGTCCGAGATGTGCCCGGTAAAACCGGGGGTGCGGTCCCGGATGTTCTCGATCTCGTTGAGAATGGACTGCTCGGACCGGTTCTGGATGACGCGGCCCTCGTGCTCGGTAATGGAGCAGAACGTGCAGCCCCCGAAACAGCCACGCATGATGGTCACCGAGAACCGGATCATCTCCCATGCCGGGATCTTGGCATCTTCATAGGACGGATGCGGGCTACGGGCATAGGGCAACTCGTAGACGGCATCCATCTCTTCCGTCGTGAGCGGAACCGGCGGCGGCGTCACCCAGAGTTCGCGGTTGCCATGTCGCTGAACGAGCGGACGCGCATTGCCCGGATTGGACTCGCGGTGAAGAACCCGCGACGCCCGCGCATAGGCCTCCGGATCTTTCGCCACCTGCTCGAATGCCGGCAGCCGCACCACGCTCGCCACGCCGCGCAGCATCCGCGCCCCCTCGTCCGCCTGGTCGAGATCATCGGCATGAAGCTCTGCCACGCCCTCCGGAACCGCCCGCTTCATCAGGGCAACCCCGCGAACGTCATCCATGGCGGCACATGCGCCCGCATGGTCGCCTTTCGCACGCGCCAGCCTGTGCGCGACCTCCACCAGCGCCCGCTCCGCATTGCCGTAGAGCAGCAGGTCCGCCTTGGCATCGACCAGGATCGAACGGCGCACCTTGTCCGACCAGTAGTCGTAGTGGGCAATCCGGCGCAACGACGCCTCTATGCCCCCCAGTACGATGGTCGTCTCCGGATAGGCCTCCCGGCATCTCTGGGCATAGACGATCACCGAGCGGTCGGGCCTCTTGCCGCCCTCGCCGCCGGCCGTGTAGGCATCGTTGTGGCGCAGACGCCGGTCGGCCGTGTAGCGGTTCACCATGGAATCCATGTTGCCGCCTGTCACCCCGAAGAACAGCGCCGGCTCGCCCAGCGCCTTGAACGGCTCATCCGTCTGCCAGTCCGGCTGGCTCAGGATGCCCACCCTGAACCCTTGCGCCTCCAGCAGCCGCCCGACCAGCGCCATGCCGAAACTCGGGTGGTCGATATAGGCATCCCCTGTGACCAGGATGATGTCGCAAGCGTCCCAGCCCAGCGCCGTCATCTCGGCGCGCGACGTTGGCAGGAAACGCGCCGTCCCGAACCGATGGGCCCAATGTTTGCGATATGAAAACAAGGGCTTGGCTTCAGGCATGGCCGGAGCGGGAAGTCTCTCGGCGACTTGGGTTGCAGAGGTCATTTCACAAAAGCATGGTTGCTGGGTCGGATTTTTCGGACGTCTTAGCAGATCCAGCCCGCCCTGTCGCGATGAAGCGCCATTTCTTTGCACACCGGAGTCTGATGTGCCCCAGCGGGCTACTTGAGGAGCGGCTTGAGCGAGAGCACGCCAAAGAGCGGTCCTGGAACAAGGAGCAGGAACAGGTATTGGGTCGGCAGAACCGACAGCAGAGAGCTGAGAAGCTGAATGCTGGCAATGCTGATACCGAAACCGATGCAGTTGGCGATCGTCAATGCCGATCCCACGAGGTGTGGTGGTGCATACTGTGCATTGAGCGCGGAGAATTGCGGTGAATCCCCGACGACCGTCACCCCCCAGACGACCAGCGCCACCATCGTCACCGCCAGCGGTGCAGTGAGCAGCAGCGGCGAAAAGAGGCATAACAGGCCCGAGATGGCCAGCTGTATCCGGCCGACCTGTGCGCTGCCGTAGCGCAACGACAGGACGCCGCCAGCAACGCTGCCCACCACGCCGACAGCGATAACCATGAAGGAAATCAGTGGTACGTTGAGGTACAGGCCGTCGGCCTGGGATCTCCAGGCGAGGACGACCGGAAGGAACGCCCAGAAGGCATAAAGCTCCCACATGTGCCCGAAATAGCCGAAGGACGACGCCCGGAACCCCTCGGACCGGAACACTTCGCCAAGCGCCTTGGGATCGAACGGCTTGCCAGGCTTGAGATAGGGTCCATCCGGCACCGCAAGCGCCATCAGGGCTCCCCCCACCATCGCACACACCGTCGTGATGACAATGACCCCCGCCCACGGCAGGGTCTGGCCGACACCGCGCACCAGATGGGGAAAGGCAGTGCCCAGCACCAGGGCCCCCACCAGATAGCCAAGGGCCCGGCCGAGATCGGCCTGGAACCAGCCGGACGTGATCTTCATGCCGACCGGATAGATGCCGGCAATGAAGAAACCGACCGCAAACCTGAGTGCCAGCAGGCCCCACAAGTCATGATCGAGCAGCAGCAACCCGCCATTCGCCGCCCCACCGAAAAGGGCACAGACAAGAAAGATGAGGCGCGGCGAAAAGCGGTCCGCAAGCGACAGGAAGGCGAACACCAGCGTCCCGGCAATGAAGCCAGCGTGAACCGCGGTTGTCACCCAGCCCACGGCTTCGGGCGGAAACCCCCATTCGCGTTGAAGATCGGGCAGAACGGCATTGCCTGAGAACCAGAGTGCCGTCCCTGCGAACTGGGCCAGCACGATAACAGGGAGAATATGCGCGGGCCGCTTGTCCATGACTGGTCTCAGTGCCGCCCTGCAATCGCCGAGGCCGCCACCATCTGCCAGGCCGCTATCAGGATCATGCCGCCGGTCGGAGACTCCATCGTAAACAGGCTTTGGCCGGCAAAGGCCCTGAGCGGCAGATCTGGGGCATACAAGCCAGCCCCCACCTGCCAGCCGGCGATCTCCACCTGGGCCGCT
>JBKDZY010000872.1:0-5759 GCA_047971765.1 Hyphomicrobiaceae bacterium
TTGGGTTCTATGACGAACAGGATACTCAACAAAAGATGAGAACCGCCACAGGGGCTGCTCCTCAGAGTGTGCCTCAACCTGAGGTTCTGCCGAATGGAGCAACCTCAGACGCTTTATGCAAGCGGATCCTGGCATGGCTGGATGATGCCAAGGCCGAAGATATCGTCACAATCAATCTCCGCGGCAAATCCTCCATTGGCGACTATATGATCATCGCCACGGGCCGCTCTGATCGTCACGTTGGTGCGATCGGTGAGCAGCTACAACGCAAGCTCAAGGACGAAGGCCACGGCAGAGTTCGGATCGAGGGCACACCACAGTGCGACTGGGTGCTGATCGATGCCGGTGACGTGCTCGTGCACCTGTTCCGGCCCGAGGTTCGTGAGTTCTACAACCTCGAAAAGATGTGGTCGGCGGATCGGTCGCAGGACACCAAGTCCCATTAGACCAATTCCGGCCAAACCGGAATCGGTCGGGCTTGTTCGCGCTCACGCGCCGTATCGGCCTTCGGCTGGACTCTTCGTGTGGGCGGCGTTTGCGCCGGGCCACAGTTGTGGCCTGAGCGTTCCCACTTGAACCTGCAACGCTATGGGTCACGGCACAGTGCTGTATCGAGCGGGCTTTGATTGCTGGTTGCTTCGGTGGCCAGATGCATGGGTTCGCTCGAGGCTGCCGAAAAGTCCCTGGCAGTCACGCATGCCGGTCGTGGGTTGTTTCGAATGGCGGAGGCCCTTGCCATGCGCATCGGTGTGATCGCCATCGGAAAGCTGAAGAGCGGCGGTGAACGCGTTCTTGTCGACCGGTACCTGGAGCGTCTCCGCGGCGCGAAGGCTGTAGGCGTGACGGCCGTTCAGGAAAAGGAACTGCCGGAATCGCGCGCGGCCAAGGCTGCGGAGCGGTGCGCCGATGAGGCCCAGCGCATTTTGAAGGCCGCCGGCGATGCGGATGTCCTGGTGGCGCTCGACGAGCGCGGCCGGACCATGACGAGTGATGCCTTCGCATCCTGGCTGCAACAGGTGCGGGATCGGGGGAGCCAACACATCGTCTTTGCAATCGGCGGTCCCGATGGTCACGGCGATGATGTCATTGCTCATGCAACTTTATCACTCGCGTTCGGCAAAATGACCATGCCCCATGGCTTGGCGCGCGCCGTGCTCGCCGAGCAGATCTACCGCGCAACGACCATTCTCGCGGGCCACCCCTATCATCGGGCCTGAGCATTTCCATGTGAACACCACCGGCTAAAGCCGATGGCTTCGGGTTAGGGCTGGAAGCCGGATTGGCACGAACTCAACTCTCCCGTCAATGTCACCCCTGTACTCGTCACCGGGGCCCATTTCGCCGCAAACGCCGCGCCCGCGGGACGATGGGTACCGGCAACAAGTGCCGGTATGACATCTGTGGGATCGGCAGCGCTTTACAAAACCCGCGCCCCAACTCCCCTCCGGTCCCATGCCGCCTGAAGGCGTGGGCTTTACGGATTTCTATCGGGGGTTCCAAACTTGAGACGCTGCAGGCCGGACCAGCGATGCATCAATTCATTTGACTTCGCTGACGCTTGAACCGATAAGCAGAGGTCTCGCGCGGAGGATCGATGCTTCCGCGCTCAATTCGCTGTTCGAGGCCCTCGTACCAAGGCGCGGTCCATTCGGGTCCTGCGCCGGGTGCAGCAAAGTCCGGCTTCCAGAAGCCGGCGCCGAAGAGCGCGTACAACATACTGGAGATGCAGATGTACGCCGTCATCAAGACGGGTGGTAAGCAGTATCGCGTTGCTGCCAATGACACGCTCGTCGTGGAGAAGATTGCTGGTGATGCCGGCTCGGCCGTCGAATTCACTGAAGTGCTGATGGTGGCGGGTGAAGGTGAGCCGACGGTGGGGCAACCCCTTGTCGCCGGCGCCAAGGTCACCGCCGAAGTGGTCGAGCAAGGGCGCGCCAAGAAGGTCAACGCCTTCAAGAAGCGCCGCAGAAAGAATTCGCGCCGCAAGCGTGGCCATCGCCAGGAACAGACAACAGTCAAGATCACGGGTATCGTGACGGCCTGAGCAGCCTGATACGGCGATAGATGTGAGGATACGAGAGATATGGCACACAAAAAGGCAGGCGGCTCGTCACGTAACGGTCGCGATACAGCCGGTCGGCGGCTGGGCGTCAAGAAGGCCGGCGGTCAGCACGTCATTCCCGGGAACATCATCATCCGGCAGCGTGGTACGCAGAAGCATCCAGGTTCGGGTGTTGGCATGGGCCGCGATCACACGATTTTTGCCACTGTCGAAGGTCACGTCGAGTTCCAGACCAAGCGGAACGGCCGGGTGTTCGTGTCGGTGAAGCCTTCGAAACTCGAAGCTGCCGAATAAAGTACATCGGCCGGGTTTGCGGTCCTGGCCATGAAAACCGGACCGATGACCGCTGACTGAACAAGACCCCGGGGGGCGTGCCTTGATGGCCGCTCCCCTCTATTTTTCGTGAACGGCTTGTTTTTCACGTGAAACGGCGGACGGTGGGTCCCGTTCAACACCTGGGCCTCCCCTTCACGGGGATCCGGGATCGGCTGTCGTGGCAATACGCACCTGGCAGTCAACAGGCCGAGTCACAAATCGTCCACGGGTCTTGATATACGTTCAAGCTGGTCCAAAGTGTCCTGGAACCCAGGCTCGCAACTTGCGTGGTGATCGAGAAATTCGCCTTAGCATATGTGCGTCAGACTACGTGCGTCGAGGCAGTCCGGAGGCATCAGATATGTCCGGCATAGTGATCGAGACAGAACGACTGATCCTGAGACCTTTGAGGTCCGGGGACGCCGCGCGCTTCCTGCAATTGGCCGGCGACTGGGACGTCGCGAAAATGACCAGTGATATTCCCCATCCGCTGACTCCCGCCCAGGCTAATGACTGGTTGCGGGGCGGTGGCGGCGATGTCCGCTTCGCCATCGAACATGGCGGGGCAATGATCGGCGGCGTCGGCTACTTTCAGACTCGTGCCGGATGGGCCGAACTCGGGTTCTGGCTGGGCCGCGACTACTGGGGATACGGTTTCGGGACGGAGGCGTCCAAGCCTGTCATCCGCCACGGCCTCGAAGCCGGGCAGAAAGGCTTTTCGTCGGCGCATTTTGTCGACAACCGGGCGTCTGGAAACCTGTTGCGCAAGCTTGGGTTCGAGTCGGTCGGAGAAATGTCGATGTGGTGCGCGGCGCGCGGGGCGGAGGTTGCTGCCATCCGATTGTGGCTCAGTCCCGAGCGCGCCCGCGAGCTGGTGGGACCGGTGGAACCCGCCACGGTTGCCAGCACCCGATCCTTCTGGCCGGCCCGGCTCGGCCGCTGGCTCAGCGCCCATCACCGATGAGAGGTTCATCCTGCCGGTTATCGCCACGCTGCTGTCCCCCTCTCACACCTGAACGCACAAGCACATGAAATTCCTCGATCAAGCCAAAATCTATATCCGCTCTGGTGCCGGCGGAAACGGGTGCGTCTCGTTTCGCCGTGAAAAGTATATCGAGTTCGGAGGACCGAACGGTGGCAACGGTGGCAAAGGTGGCGACGTCATCGTGGCATGCGTCGCCAACCTCAACACCCTGATCGACTACCGCTACCAGCAGCACTTCTTTGCGAAGAATGGCCAGGCAGGCATGGGCCGCGACCGGGCCGGTGCCAATGGTGACGACATGATCATCAAGGTGCCGCCTGGAACAGAGGTCATGGCCGAAGACCAGGAGACCGTTCTCGCTGAATTGATGACACCGGGCGAGCAGGTCACCATCGCGAAGGGGGGGAACGGTGGGTTCGGGAACGCACACTTCAAGTCCTCGACCAACCGGGCGCCACGTCACGCCAACCCCGGCCAACCGGGCGAGGAGTTGACGATCTGGCTGAGATTGAAACTCATTGCCGATGCGGGGCTGATCGGCTTGCCCAATGCGGGCAAATCGACATTCCTGTCATCCGTCTCGGCCGCCAAGCCGAAAGTGGCCGATTACCCGTTCACGACACTGCATCCGAACCTCGGTGTGGTCCGGGCCGGCGAGACCGAGTTCGTGCTGGCCGATATTCCGGGATTGATCGAGGGTGCGCACGACGGCGCGGGGCTCGGAACCCGCTTTCTCGGTCATGTGGAGCGCTGCTCGGTCCTGCTGCATCTCATCGATGCGACGGGTGATGACGTGGCCGATGCCTACAAGACGGTCCGCCGTGAGATCCAGGCCTATTCGCCAGAGCTTGCCAAACGGAAAGAGATTGTCGCGCTCAACAAGATCGACGCGCTGCAACCGGACGAAGTCGCGACCAAGGTCGAAGCGTTGACCAAGGCTGCCCGCAAGAAGCCCATGACGATTTCCGCCGTCTCGGGAGCTGGCGTGAAGGATGCCCTTTTCGCACTGAACCGGGAGATCCTGCGCGACCGCAAGAGCGAGGCGGCGGCGGGCGAAGACGGCGATGCGCCGCGCCGTTGGCGGCCGAGCCTCGCCTGAAGGCTGAGGGGGACGATCACCTGTCGGGGCCTTCCCGGCCTCAACGCTTCGGCCCAATTGTGCCTGCGCCATTAACGGAAGTTCGACAGGCGCAGGGTAGTGTCGTGCTTGAGAAGTTCGCCAACACAGGCAGCCAGGGTCAGCTGCGTCCTGGCGAATTTCTCGTTCCCGATGCTGCCGCGGCTTCGAGGTTCGCCATGTGCGCAACTACAACTCAAGGGGCGATGCCCCTCTCCGTCGCAAACCCATCTCCCGGGCGTGCGCGTCCGGTTGTTTCCGTCATTGTGCCACATCTCGATGATCTCGCTGGTTTGAAGGCCCTGATGGCTGCGCTCGAGCGCCAACGATTTCCAAGGCACGCGTTCGAGATCATCGTGGCTGACAACGGATCGCGAGACGGTGTCGATGCCGTCAAAGCGGTGGCCGGGTCCGCGAAGGTTGTCACCGCCGTGCAGAAGGGCGCGGGTCCGGCACGCAATCATGCCCTGCTTCATGCCAAAGGCGGCATTCTTGCTTTCACGGACAGCGACTGCCTGCCGGATCCGGACTGGCTTCAGGCGGGTGTGGGCGCCCTGGATGCCGCCGATCTTGCAGGTGGGGAAATGATCGTTTCCATCGCATCCCCAGGTCATCCGACGCCAACCGAAGCCTTCGAACTGGTGTTTGCCTTCGACAACCAGCGCTATGTGCAGGAGTTGAACTTTTCGGTGACAGCCAACCTGTTCGCCAGGCGCGCTGTCGCAGAGGCCATCGGCGGTTTCCGGACCGGCGTGTCAGAAGATCTGGACTGGTGCCAGCGGGCCGTCGCGCACGGCTTCACACTCGCCTACGCGGCAGATGCCATTGTGCAGCATCCTGCCCGGCGAAACTTCCCCGCGCTCAGCCGGAAATGGCGACGTCTCACGCAAGAGACCCTCAGCCTCCAGGCGATGCGCGGTCAAAGCCGGGCGGGGCGGCTTGGCAAGGCCCTGATGGTGCTGCTGTCGCCCGCCGTCCAGTGCACCAAGGTTCTGCGTTCGCCAAAGCTCATGGGATTGTCCCAGAAGCTCGGAGCGTTGGGCGTTCTCATCCGCATCCGAGCACTTCGCGCCTGGTGGATGGTGCAGCTCGAATCGAGATCCGATGCCCGTACCGGTCCGGGACAAACGGCGGACGTGCCGAGCCTTCGCGTCGGTTCACTTTCCAGTTCATAAATTGAATATAACATACTAAAATATAACTATTTTTTATTTCCTGATCGGGCGAGGCAGATCACCCCGCCCGATCAGATCCTGTCTACAGGACAACTTCAATCAGAT
>JBKDZY010000873.1:0-5119 GCA_047971765.1 Hyphomicrobiaceae bacterium
GTTGCGGTCATGGCGAGGTTCACGAATGTCGTCTCTGCATGGGCAACAATTGCGTTGGTGGTCCGCGACTGTCAAGTGAATAGCGGATTGCGCCAACTCTTTGGTATTAATCTAATTTAAAGGCGGGCGGGCGTTGTCTGATCCGCCGCCTGAAAGTGCTTCAATTCCTTGGGTTTCGCAGCATCGTCTTGGCCGACGATGTTGCGCGGGCACGTCGCTTCTGGGGAGTTGCGCCGGCAGTTCTGTCCTTGCCTGTCATGTCCGCAAGTGAATGCTTGTCGAGCACGCTGATGAAGGCCTCAAGCGCGTCGTCGAGTACGCGATTGACGCCCGACACGGCTTTTTCCCGGCTCCGGGACAAGTCGCTGGTCTCGACCTCGACAGCCGTCTCCTCCATGGCGCGCACGATGTCGCCAACCAGGATCCGTTCCGCCGGCCGTGCCAGGGGGACGCCTCCGTTGCGCCCGCGCGATGCGGCAACAAGGCCTGCGCGCGACAAAAGATGCACGATCTTGAAAGCGTTCTGCATGGTTATGCCGAGTCTATCGGACAGATCGGCAACCTTGATGAGGTTGTCGCCCCCGCGAGCGCACTCGATCAGGATTCGAATGGCGTGACCGGTCGATTTGTTCAGTCGCATGAGCGCGTTGCCTGGCGATTGCTGGGTGGCGGCGAAGTGCGGTGCTGGTCGTTATCCGACGGCGGGGCGATCGTGTCCAGTCCCTGAGTGGTCGTGTGGCCGAACCGTTTTTCTCGCCGTGCAGCTACAATGGGCCTGGATGCGCGTGGCGAAATCATCCGTGCAGTCATCATCAGGTTTACAAAGCTCGCCACGGGGGTGTCATCCTGACCACCTCACTTGGTCAGAAGCAGTTTGCCGCGCGACGTGACGCGAAGCCTGTAGTCCTGGCCGTCGTGTTCGATGATGACCTCCCGTGCGCCCTGCAGGATCTGTTGCAAGGGAATGCGCCTCAGTTGGCTTGATGACGGGCCGCCGCGCGCGGGCTCGTCACACTCGTTGGCTGACATCGTTTGCCGTCTTCTCCTTCATGCCCAGTTGATCATTCGATCCTATACTTGATAATTTTTGTCAAGAATAAAGCGGTGATCACCGGTGCGTTGTTCTTTCGGCATGGTGGCGATGCGTGCCCGCGGGCAACAGAAGGCTGGATCGGGGGCTTGCCTCGGGAGAGTGTTATTCGGCTGGTGCGGCACGCACAGCGGTTCTGCGGGCTGAATGGATGACCTCAGCCGGTTGTGCGCAATTCTGAAATGCAAATGGAAAAAAGCGTCATGTCTGTCAGAAAGCTGACGACGTAATGGTTCGTCCGTCGGGGCGTGCGCTACTGGTGCTTGTTTTATCCTGATCCGCCGTCCGGCCCCTGGCAGTTTGGGATTGAGCCATTGCAGGCCGGCGTACGGCTGTTTCGGCCGGTTGCAAACGCGAACGACGTGCACACCGGCCTGTACGTCTCATGCCTGGCGCTTCAAGCTGCGCGTTATCATGGTTCCATTTGCAGGTTCACTGCCTTCGGCCCCTTGCCATGCTTGTCGGGTTCGGTTTCGAACGAAATGCGCATCCCCTCATCGAGGGTGCCGAGGCCCGAGCGTTCAACCGCAGTGACATGGACAAAAACGTCCTTGCCGCCTTCTTCCGGTTTTATGAAACCGAATCCCTTGGTCTTATTGAAAAACTTAACAGTTCCAATCTGCCGCATGTCTTGTCTCCTGTCTTGGCCCAGGACGACGGGGCAGCAACGCTCTTAACAGGGCCGCACTTGGCGGCGAGCGTGCAAGCCAGGGGGCGATTTTGTGTCGTTTCCAGCATTGAAACATCATCGCGAAATATGGGTCGGCCTGAGTGACGTAAAAATTATCAGTCGATGCACTGGAGAAGTGCAAGCCGTTTTCTCGCATAATTATCCGATGATCAATTGTAGCATTTTTTAAATTTCAGATGATGCTAGCCGCGGTTGGCGGCAGGCCCAGGTGCCCGGACTGTCTGCGGTGCGCGCCAGCCGGTGGGCAAGAAACGGCAACAAGACGCGCATATGATCCTCGAACCGATATGGGGGATTGAGGATGGCCAATCCGGCTGCGGCCAGACCGCCCGGCTTGTCAGGGTCAAGGCCAGGGGCGAGTTCGAGCCACAGGCTTTCATCGAGCTCCAGCGACGCCACCGCCGCTTCGAGCGATCGGGCGGCGGAGATGTCCTTCAAGGGAAACCAGAGCATGTAGATGCCGTTGCGAAAGCGCGTCATGGCGGCATCCATGGCCTTTTCCAGGCGCTTGAATTCGTCGGCTTCCTCGAATGGCGGGTCGATGAGGATGACGGCGCGGCGCTCCGGCGGTGGCAATGCCGCCTTCAAGACCTGCCAGCCGTCACGATCGAGGATGCGGGCTCGCGGATCGCGGCCGACGTGACGGCGCAGTTCGCGGGCATCCTCGGGATGAAGCTCATTGGCCAACAGCCGGTCATCGGTACGCATCAGATGGAGCGCCAACAGAGGGCTTCCCGGGTAAACGGCAAGGCTGGTACCATGATTGAGCGCGCTCAGGCCGTCGAGATAGGGAGCCAGGAGTGCTGCAACGTCGGCAGGGATGGGAGCGGCATCCGGACCGAACAGGCGGCCGATACCATGGCGCCATTCCGATGTGCGCAGCGCCTCGGCGGCGTCGAGACGATAGCGGCCAATGCCTGCGTGGGTGTCAACGACGCGGAAGGGTTTGGGCTTCTGCTTCAAATGCTCGATGATCAGCGCCAGGGCGGCGTGCTTCAGGACATCGGCAAAATTGCCTGCATGGAAGGCGTGGCGGTAGTTCATCGAGGGCTCGAATGCTTCCGGGTGGCAACCTTGCCGATTTCATCAGGTCGGCTCATGCTTTGCCAGAAGTGGCCGGCATTCGCTAGCCTTGATGATGGCATCGGCATGGTGCGGGGAGGGCTGTGATGACGACGAAGCGTGCAGGGCTGCTCAAGGGGCATGTGAATATTCCGTCCAGTGAGCGCATCGTGTTTGGCGAGGCACTCGAAGAGGCGATCCTTGCCGAGGCCCAACGGTATGGCGCGAGACGTATTTTCCTGACTTCGACGCGATCCCTTGCGAAGCTGGCCGACGGGCCCTTGCAGCGGGCAGAGCGGGCACTCGGCAGCCTGCATGTCGGGACCTTTGCGGAGGTCTCGTCGCACAGCCCGCGCGAGGACGTCATCGCCGGGGCGCGGCTGGCGCGGGCAGCCAAAACCGATCTCCTGGTTGCGATCGGTGGCGGGTCGGTGATCGATGCGACGAAGGCGATGCTCATGTGCCTTTGGTTTGATCTCGACAGCATTGATGCGATGGAGCCGTTCCGGGCGGGCATAGATGTCGTCGGGGGAGAGCGGATCACGGCGCCGGCCGATCCCGTGCGCATGCTGGCGGTGTCGACGACGCTGTCCGCCTCCGAGTTCACGCAAACGGCGGGGGTGACGCTGTCGTCATCCAACACCAAACAGTCGTTCCTGCATCGGCTGTTTGCACCGCGATCGGTCATTCTCGATCCGGCGGCCACGCTCGATACGCCGCAATGGCTGCTGTTCGCGACAGGTATCCGGGCGGTGGATCATGCGGTCGAGAGCTTTTGCAACCTGAAGGCCAATCCGGCGACGGAAGCGGCCTCGCTGCAGGGACTGCGGCTGCTCTACCGGGCCTTGCCTGCCATCAAGGCCCGGCCAGACGATCTTGCCGCGCGGCTCGATGCGCAATTCGGCATGTGGCAGTCCATCCAGCCGTCCGTGGCCGGTGTCGGGTCGGGAGCAAGCCACGGCATCGGCTATGCGCTGGGGGCGACGTTCGGTGTTCCGCATGGGCATACGTCGTGCGTGATGCTGCCGGCAGTCCTGGCATGGAATTCCCCGGTCAACGGCGAGAGGCAGAAGGCGCTTTCCGCTGCCATGGGTTCGCCGGACAAGGCGGCATCGGAACTGGTCAAGGGGCTGATTGGCGGTCTCGACCAGCCGACGAGCCTCAGGGATGTCGGCATCACGCGGGACAAGCTCGATGAAATCGCCCAGCGGGCGCTTGTCTACAAGCCGGTGAAGATCAATCCGCGCCCCATTCGTTCTGCGGCAGATGTGCGCGAGATCCTGGAGCTGGCATGGTAGCCGCTTTGCCATCTCCGGCCTGGTCTGCTTTTGTCTGTGGCATGCCGTAGCCCCAATCATGAGGAGTTTTCACGTGGCTGAACCCATTCACATCGAGTTTACGCGCTTTTCGGCGTTCTACAGTCCGTTGATCGCGACTATCGCCGGAGGCTTCCTCAAGGAGGAGGGGTTTGCGCCGACGCATGCGGTTTCCCAGCCAGGGAAATCGGCCATCGAGGGGCTTGTTGCTGGAACCGTGCAGGTTGCGCAGTCGGCCCCCAGCCAGGGCCTGGGGCCGCTGGAGAAGGGCCAAAAGCCGCCGGCCGTGCATTTCGCGCAGATCAACGAAATGGATGGCTTCTTCCTGGTTGGTCGGGAACCGGACCCGGATTTCTCATGGTCGAAGCTCAAGGGCCGCAAGGTGGTGCTGGACCTCGGAGGTCAACCGCTGTTCATGTTCAAGTACGCGCTGCACAAGAGCGGGCTCGACTATGCGGATATCGTGCCGCTCAACATGGCGGCCAACGCCATGGATCCAGGCTTCCGCTCGGGCGAGGGTGATTTCATCTCCATGCAGGGACCGGCGCCGCAGCAACTCGAGCACGACGGTGTCGGGCATGTCGTCGCGTCGGTGGGCAAGGCCATCGGTCCATGTGCATTTTCCAGCCTGGCGGCGACACCGGCCTGGCTGAAGACGGAGCAGGCGGGGCGTTTCATGCGGGCCTACCGGAAGGCGCGCGCGTGGGTTAGGGAAAGTCCCGCGGCCGATATCGCCAAGGCGGAGGCGAGCTTCTTTCCAGGTATTGACCAGGGTGTGCTGGCCAAGACGATTGCGACCTACCAGACGCTTGGCAACTGGACGCCCCATGTCGAGATTACGCGGTCGGCGTGGGAGGCGATCAATGATATTTTTCTCTACAATAAACAGATCACCCGCCGGCATGCCTATGAGGATGTGATCGTTCCGCCGCCGCAATCGTGAGAACTCACGGGTGGGAG
>JBKDZY010000874.1:0-3216 GCA_047971765.1 Hyphomicrobiaceae bacterium
CATGCGTTCGGTCCAGTTGCGCGTCAACGTCAGGAACAGCCACCGGCTGCGTTCGCGAAGCCGCCGATAGGCCGCCGATATATCAAGCACCAGCGTAATGCGCCGGCTGCGTGTCATCAGCTCGCCGACTTCGTGCGTGGCGATGGGCTGGAACCCGATCACGCGCGTATGGAAGCCGTAGGGGCTGTGGGGATCGTCCTCGAAAACATCGGTCACGAGATGGGTGTAGTCACGCGCGATCAATTCGGAGAACGCCGCGCTCATCAGGCTGGTTGCCACATTGAAGCGGCCGCGCCGCTTGGCGACCACAGCGAAACGCCCCACCTCGGCGATGCGGGAATTGGCGATCAGCTCGTCGACCTTGAAGGACGGATCCATGAAGGTCAGACCATACTTGGCGTACTGGGCCACCGGGGGGTCGAAGAAGATCCGCAACACGCCGACCGGCTCGCCATCCATCAGCGTCACGAACCAGACAATGTTGCCCGATGACAGGTCGGATGCCGGGATCTGGCTCTCGGGTTCCGCAATCCACCCCTTCTCGCGCGCGTAGGTCTGACGGAGCACGTCCATCACCTGCACGCGATCAGCCTCTGTTGTCACGCGGTGGGTCACCAAGCGCTTATCGCGTCTCATGGTTGTTCTCCTGTGACGATGGTTGCCAAGTCTTTCCAGACAAGCGGGCGATCTCGCACATTATCTTCGAATGCCATTCGCGTACATCATTTGTCGAATAGCTTCCGCCGCTACCGTCCCGCCTGTGCCTATCCGGATATAGCGGCGGTCCAATCGCGAGCGCGAGCTGCCGACGGCCCGCAGCGCCGGTGACCGCGGCGATACCGGCGGGAACGACGGGCGCCGCTGTCTCCAGGGACAGGCGCGCGGCGCCGAGGCGGCCTCGCAGGAGCCGGGCGGGATCGCGATTGACCGTGCCCTCCACGAAAATGGCCAGGCTGCGACCGGTTGCCAAGAGCGTTCGCGCCTGCTCGATGACCGGGACGGACGGCGTGAACAGAGGCTTCAAATAATTGAGAAAAGCCGGTCTCGCCGACTTGCGGGTGACGACGATGGCGCCTGAGCGGCGATAGAGCAGGCCAATGCCGGGAATCATCTGGAAATTCCAGTCGGCAAAAAAATGCACGAGCTTTCCTTCGCGCTCGAAAACCAGCAGCGGTGGCAAGGCCAGCGCTTCGGCCCGGGTAGCGTGGTTGAGTGCCAATATGAACGGATCGGCGCTCGAGCGGACATGTTCAAGCCCACCGATAGCCGAGAATTGTGACAGGGCAAAGTAGCTGCTCAGCCTGGCGAGGGCCCTGTCGGCGCACCCCAGATGCGGCAGCGGCCGGCGCCAGATCTCGCGCCTTGTCGGTGGCCGCCAGGAGGCGGGGCAAGCGCCATCTGGTTCCCGCTGCCTGGCATCCGTCACCGCCATTGGTCGCTCCCTCGGTCAATTCACGGTGCGCGACGCTTCAGACGTGACGCTGGTGACCGCTTCGTCCGGGCCATCTACGCCGTGGCCCGGGGGCTACGTCAAGGGTTCGATCAGGCCCGGAACCAGGTGACATTGGCCCATCCAATGCGAGCGGGCCACACGCGCCTGATCCAGATCAGTGCCTTTCGTGAGCAGGCGTCATTGGAAATGCTGCCGGCCCCCGCTACAGCACCCGGCTACACGGCCATGAGCTGACGCAAAAATCCCCGACGGAAGCTGGTCTGCTCCCATCGGGGACGTACTGGCGAGATGCCACCCAGTTAAATTGCCATCAGGATCCCGCCTGTGGCGGGGTCAGAACTTGATGCTCAGCCAAGCGGAATCGATTTCAAGCTTTGGCATGACCTGCCAGCGCCCGTCATCACCGCCGGACATCGCAAGCGCAACACCGCTCGTGCCCTGCTTGAGGTTGAAACAGTCTGCCAACGAGGCAAGCGGAGAATCCGGTGGGTAGTGTCTCGCTCGGGCAGACGCGAGACGGTTTGACGCCTCACGCGCGGCGCGCGCCGTCAAGAGCGGCTGCGCGCTCTTTCTCTTTCCAGATCAAATGAATATTACGCGCATAGATCAGGAGACCCGTGCCCTGTCCCAGCATGAAGACCGGGTCCATGCGGTAGACGGCATAGGCGAACAGCATGGCGCCGCCGGCCAGCGAGAAATACCAGAAGACCTCCGGCACAATGGATTGCCGGGCACGTTCGCTCGCGATCCATTGGACAATGAAGCGCATCGAAAACATCAACTGGGCGAGAAAACCAACTGTCAGCCAGATCAGCTCAGTTGCCGAGATCGAGGCCCACCAAACCGCGAGCTGCGATGTGTTCATGGCTCGTCCCCTTTACTGTCTGTCCCATTTGCATGTCCCACGCCCGAAGATGCGGGTCAATGGACACATGAGCCGATTCGCAGCTCTACGCACACCTCATTTGAGCACTTGAGGCCGCTACGCACCGCATGAACCGACGCCTACGTCATTCCGGCCCACTGCCCGAGCGGACAACACGCAGTCCCATGTCGCGCGTGTCCTCGACGACCCCCGGAGCCCTGGTCCGACGCCTGAGCCAGGCCACACCGAAGAGGTCATAGATTCCAACCAAGGCACGGCCGAGATTGGTATATTTCGACTGTCCCGCCACGCGCGGCCGGTCGTTCACAGGCTCGTAGGCCACCTGGTGTCCGTAGGTGATGAAGAGGGCTGGCAGGTAGCGATGCATGGACGTGAAGAACGGCAGCCGCAGGAAGGCATCACGCCAGTAGACCTTGATGCCGCAGCCGGTGTCCGGGCAATCGTCCTTCAACACGGCATCGCGCAGCCAATTGGCGAACTTCGAAGCCATGCGCTTGGAGCCTTCGGCCTTGCGATCCGTCCGGACACCTCCAACAAGCGCCGCGCCATCGGACCCGGGGGCGCCCAACCTGGCGACGAGACGTGGAATGTCTGCCGGATCGTTCTGGCCATCGCCATCCATGGTTGCGATCACCGGGCTCGATGCCGCCATGATACCGGTGCGCATGGCAGTGCTCTGCCCACTGCGCTCGGCGTGACGCAGATAGCGCAACCCCGGCATGGAACCGCGCGCAATCAGCGTCTTGACCTCGGTTCCGGTGGAATCCTCGCTGCAGTCGTCGACGACGATCACCTCGGCCAGCATGTCCGCCGGTATGCTGGCATAGGTTTCCTCGACCAGGCGGCCGATATTTCCCGCCTCATTCAATGCCGGTAT
>JBKDZY010000875.1:0-1835 GCA_047971765.1 Hyphomicrobiaceae bacterium
TGCGCACCTTCCCCGGCAAGGAGTTCGAGGGCATCGGCCTGACGCTTGAAGGCAGCCTGGCGGCGAACCAGCTGGACTGGCAGGCAGATCCCCTGTCCGGACTATCGGACACCCGGCACTCCATCACGGGACCGGAGCTTGCCGACAGCCAGCGGGTTGTGACCAGCGGCTATCTCAGGTGGCTTGGCAGAGATGGCTTGTCTCAACTGGACCGCCAGTTTGCGCGAGGCTGGTGCTTTGGTATGCCCAAGGCACCGACGGAGACTATCGACCTCCCCCTGCCCTTGCTCAAAACATCCCGCCGCAAGACGGCCAGGAAACTTGCCAACCAGATCGGCACAGTTGATCCCGAGTTCGACCACAAGGCCTTCATGGATGAGCTGTGGGGCGAAGACTGAGTCAGCCCGACCCGGAGACCTCCAAGTATCGGAGGGCCGGGCTGGCGTTGACTTCAAGTATAAGGCGTCGTCAGGGCCACACCTGCGCGGCGTGAAGCACGCGCAGCACCGTTACCGTTGCGGCGGTTTCAGCATAGACCACGATGTAGTTGGGCCGGACCACCAGTTCCCGTGTGCCCTCGACCCTGCCCGGACGGCAGCGCTTCGGATGCGCCGGGAGCTGCGCTACCTTGCTCTGGATTTCCTCCATCAGGGCAAAAGCTGCATCCGGGTTGTCGTCCGAGATATAATCGACAATCGCCATCAGATCCGCGACCGCCGGGGCCTTCCATTCGAGTTCAGGCACGGCGCTTCCCGTCGATCAGGGCACGCGCTTCGCGCATCACCTGGTCGTGCGGCTTGGCCGGGCGCGGATCGGCCAGTGCCTCCTGCACCTTGGCCCGGAACCAGGCATCGTATGCTTCCGGGTCTGCGGTCAGCCCGGCAGGCATACCGCCTTCGGCTGCTACGCGGGTCAGCAGGATACGCACTGCATCGGACAGGGTCAGGCCGACACCGGCCAGCGCATCGGCGGCTTCTGCCTTGAGGTGGTCGTCCACGCGGACGTGAAGCATCGAGGTTTGAGCAGGCATGGCATGTCCTCCTTGGAATTCCACTATGTATCTCAATTGCGATACATGCAAGTCCGACATGGATATGAGCCGCTTGCCGTTCGGCGGTGCTCTTGAAGGAAGTGAGTATGTGTTTCCCCCGCCTTCTGGCGGGCGAACGACAATCTGGTTGCGCGACGCGGAACAAATTGTCTAGTGAGTACACATACTCACTTCCTTCAACCGGAGGCTCCCATGTCCGCAGAACCCCGCAAGCTCCTTGACGAAGGCTGGTCCAGGGTCCGGGGCAGCATGCAGGGCCTTCATGCCGATGGGAAATCCTTCGGCATCATGCGAACCGAGAAGATCAAGACGCTGGGGAACATGGGGGCCAGTCTTCAGCACAGCTTCCGGGAACGGGAGACGCCGAATGCCGATCCCGACAGGACGAGGGACAACACGATCCTGGTCGGCGGCGACAACAGCAAGGACGTGCTGGCAGCGTGGAAGGCACGGGCTCCGGAGCAGATCAGAGCGAACGCCGTACACGGTCTGGAATACTTCATCGGCGGCTCACCTGAGAAGATGAAAGCCATGTCCAGAGAGGAACAGGATACCTACTTCCGGGATGCGCTCGGCTGGATCGAGAACCGGCACGGCAAGGAAAACGTCCTCTCTGCCATGATCCACCGCGACGAGACGACACCGCATATGACGGTGATGACTATCCCCCTCGATGACAGGGGCAAGCTGAACTGCCGGTCGTTCGTGGGGAACAAGAAGGCCCTTTCGGACCTTCAGACGGACTTCGCTGAGAAGGTCAGCGAGAAGCATGGCCTGCGGCGCG
>JBKDZY010000876.1:0-4822 GCA_047971765.1 Hyphomicrobiaceae bacterium
CGAAGGCCAGACTTTTCTCGTAGGGGCTGCCTCTGCCGAAGCCCTTGATCTGGCAATAGATGATCCCAGGATTGATCTTCTTCACCTCATCGTAGCCGAGGCCCAGCCTGTCGATGGTGCCGGGCGCCATGTTCTCCACCATGACATCGGCCTTGGCGAGCAACTGGCGCACGACCTCGAGGCCGCGCGGCGACTTCAGGTTCAATGTGACCGATTTCTTGTTGGCGTTGTACTGGTGGAAATACCAGGGATCGTTGTCGGGCTTTCCCGGCTGCAGGCGTCTGCCCGGATCGCCGCGCCCGGGGTTCTCGATCTTGACCACTTCCGCGCCCAGCCAGGCCAGGGCCTCGGTGCAGGACGGTCCCGCTTCAAATTGCGTGAAATCAACGACGCGCACGCCCTCGAGGCAATCCAGTTCAATACTCATGGACATTTCGGCAACTCCCGCTGGGGCTCCACAACATTCCCAGAGGCTAGCACCGGATTTCAATTCCCGACAACGCGCCACGCTCGGGGACGCCGCGAAGCGAGCCCTGCCGGAGGCGAGACCGGCGGGGCTGGTGTGACGCCGAGACGGTCGGCTTGCGGACTATGGCCCGCGATCATGACCATAGTCCTTGCGGGTCACATGCGGGCGACCAGACGGTCCAGGATGGAATCCGGCAGGAAGCGCTTCAACACGCTGGCGCCCTTCGTCATCAGGCCGATCCGATAACGGGCGCGGGGCTTCTGCGCCTCCAGGGCGTGGACGAGGCAATCGACGACCGCGTCCGGACCGAGCTTCAAGGCACTCGACTTGCCCGATTGCATCTGCTGCAGGCGGCGTTCGTAGGCTTCGCGATGTGGCGATCTCTGCGTTTCGACCTGGGAGGTAAAGGCGGTGACTGTCGTTGCGAGGAAATGCGACTCGATCGGGCCGGGTTCGAGAACGGATACGTGGATGCCGGCCGGTTTCAGTTCGACCCGCAGGGAATCCGACAGAGCCTCGAGCGCGAATTTCGAGGCGGCATAGGCGCCGCGGTAGGGGCCGCTGATGAAACCCAGGACGGACGAGCACATGACGATGCGTCCGCGTCCCTGGCGGCGCATGGCCGGCACGATCAGGCGCGTCATCTCATGGGCCGCCACGACATTGACCTCGAGCAGTTCGCGCAGGACGCTGGCAGACAGGTCTTCCATGGCGCCGATCACGCCATAGGCGGCATTGTTGTAGAGCGCATAGAGCTTGCCGTCGGTGCGGCGCAGCACCTCTTCCGCACAACGCGCAATCGAGTTGTCGTCACGAAGTTCAAGCGCCAACGCTTCCAGGCCATCCTCGCGCTCGAGGCGTTCGAGGTCCGCGGGTTTTCTCGCGGTTGCCAGCACCCGCCAGCCTTTCGCCTTCAGTCTGCGGGCAGCGGCGAGGCCAATCCCTGTCGAGCACCCCGTGATCAGGATCGATTTCTGTTCGGTTGTCATGGTTTGCCTTCAGATATGGGTTTGCCTGCAGATGTGGCAGTTGATCAACGGCCCCACGGCGGGAGAGGCGCAACCGGCGGCATCAATGGCGAGGCGGAGCATTCGCGCCGATGTGCCAGGTTCATGAGCGCGCGAACCATACAGCGACCCGCGCTGCATGTGCAGTGTCGTGTCCCGGCGCACAGGAAATGTTGAAGATACAAATGTGATGAACGTCCCCGCACAGTCCCTGGTCATCCCTACCCTCTGTCGGCGACGGCTCGCCCGCGTCAAATCGCCCTGGAACTGCGTTGGTGCCTGAGAACACCACGTCCACCTTGCCAGACCGACAAGCGGCGCCCCTGCGCGGAGGAGCAAAACAGCACCCTCCCGGGATTGACTGGCCGACTGCGAGACCTGCGCTTTGGGCAAGCTCTCATGCGCAGGTGTCATGTCAACGGACGATCTTCCCAGGCTAGTGTGTGACGGTTCTGGAGTTCGCTCCGTCATCCCGGCAGGCCTTGAGAGCGAACTTCGCGATCGGGACACTCGGTATGACTTGCACAAGTGATTGGGTTGGCTAGTAGTTGCTGAATGACCGTTACCGAAACAGATGAATCGCGCCTCACGCCAGGCCAGCGGGCCATGGTGCTGGTGTGCGTGGTGCTGGCCACCACGCTCTACTCGACAACGATTCTGATCGTTTCGACGGTGCTGCCGCAGATGCAGGGATCGCTATCGGCCACGTCCGACGAGGTCTCATGGGTCATCACCTTCAACATCCTGGCCACGGCCATCGTCACGCCGATGACGGGCTGGCTGTCAGGGCGCTTCGGCATCAAGCAGGTCATGGTGTGGAGCATTGCGGGCTTTACCTTCTCGACCTTGATGTGCGGCGTTTCGCACACGCTTCCCGAACTGGTGGTGTGGCGCATCATGCAAGGCGCCTTCGGAGCCCCTTCGACGCCGCTGGCGCAATCCATCCTGCTCGACACGTTCCCCAAACGCCAGCACGCGATGGTGCTTGGCCTGTTCGGGTTCGGCGTTGTCATCGGGCCGGTCATCGGGCCGACTCTTGGCGGGTTCATGGCCGAGGAATACACATGGCGCTACGCCTTCTACGCCATCGTTCCGGTCGGCGTGCTCGCCGTTGCGGGCTTGCGTCTCTTTCTGCCGCCGGACCGTGAACGGGTCGGACGGCCGCTCGACTGGACGGGTTTCCTGGCCCTGTCCGCGGCGCTGGCCGCCATGCAGCTGGTGCTGTCGCGCGGCCAGCGGCTGGACTGGCTGCAATCGACCGAGATCCGCATCGAACTGCTGGTTGCGGTCGTATCCTTCTGGATCTTCTGCTCGCACGTGATGACGGCGAAGCAGCCGTTTCTGAACCCACGCCATCTGCTGAACCGCAACTACTCCATCGGCCTCATCCTGGTGACGCTCTATGGCATGGTGAATTTCACGGCCGTGGTGCTACTGCCGCCACTGCTCAAGTCACACGCGCATTTTCCGGAAACCATCGTCGGCGAGATTGTCGCCAGCCGGGGCATCGGTGGCAGCATCGGCTTCCTGATCGCGGGGTTCGCCCAGCGGGTCGATCCGCGGGTGAGCATGATGACGGGCTTCGGCATGCTGCTGATCGCCGGATTGTGGCTGATGACGGTCGATTTCAATGTGCAGCCGTTCACGCTGATGCTGAACGCGGCGCTGCAGGGACTTGCCATCGGCGCGATCTGGGTGCCACTGACCGTCCTGACCTTCTCCGGCATTGCCGAGAAGGACCGTGCGGAGACCAGTTCCATCTTCCATCTCCTGCGCAATCTCGGGTCGAGCTTCTTCATCTCCATCTGCGTCGCCGAGATCGTGCGTTCGACCGGCGTCAACTACAGCCGGATGGTGGAGGAAATCTCGCCTTTCAATCCGTCGCTGTCTTTGCCCTGGGTGGTCGGCGCGTGGGATTTCAATTCGCTGGCCGGGCTGCAGCGTTTCGCCAACGAGATTTCCCGCCAGGCGGCGCTGATCGCCTACCTCAACGCCTTCGGGCTTTTCACCGTGGCCTGCGCCATCACCATTCCCCTGATCCTGCTGATGGGAATAGGCAAGCCGAAGACGCCGCAAAAATAGCGATGAAGACCCCTCGGCGTACTGAAGGGGAATTCGCTGGTTGGCGTGACCGGCTGGGTGCAACTTCGTCCCACAGTTAAAAGCCCGTTTCTCCACCGTTCCATTCCAGGACACCAAACGTCCGCTTTCGGGCGCGCAAAATGGCCTCCCGGGCGAACGGCGCTTCAATCCGAGGCTGTTGGCAGTGGCGCTGTTCTTGCTTCAACGCAGGCGACACACATCCACCGCGCTTGTGGTCCAAACGCGCCTACGACGCCGGACGACAGCTCAACCCGCTGAATAG
The DNA here is from genome assembly GCA_047971765.1 of Hyphomicrobiaceae bacterium. Lineage (GTDB taxonomy): Bacteria > Pseudomonadota > Alphaproteobacteria > Rhizobiales > Hyphomicrobiaceae. The sequence continues at coordinate 3,842 of JBKDZY010000876.1, forward strand.
AACCGGCAATACTGCAACATGGAACAGAACTGGCTTCCCGACCAGGATGCAACCCCGACGCCTACCGATGTGGCCGAAATGGCTCTGGTGCTGGAAGGGCGACATGGCTCACTTGCCGCCGAGGTGGCCGAGTTCTTCTCGACATTCCACTCGCTGCATGGCGATGCCGGACGCTGCTGGGCGTGGGCGGGCGTTGCAGAAACAATCCGCCAACGTGAACGCAGCAGATCCACGGTCCGCTAACCATTGGTCATTATGCTGCGCTTTGACGTGCCCGGAACACTGCCGGGCCCCAGCATGAGTCACGGATGGCGACGACGCATCAAGCATCGCAAGGAACGGCTGCGCCGCTGCCCGCATCGGCCGTGGAACGATTCTACGTTTTCGTGAGAAACCTCATCCTTGGCGACGATGAAGGCGGGCAGGTGCGCCGTCGCGCGGCCTCGGCCTTCCTGGTGCGGGTTGCGAGCGCGGGCCTGCTCTACCTGACGCAGATCCTGCTGGCCCGCTTCATGGGCGGTTTCGAATACGGCATCTACGTTTCCGTGTGGACCTGGGTGTTGATCCTGGGTGGGCTCTCCAACCTCGGCCTGCCGACGCTGATGATCCGGCTGGTGCCGGAGCACCGTGTCCATGGCGACTGGGACAAGCTGCGCGGGCTGTTGCTCTATGGTCGCCTGCTGCCCCTGGCAATGGCGACAGCGGTTGCGGGTGCGGGACTTGCGGCCCTGGCCTATTCCGAGCACCTGGTGCCGGGCCCCTATGTCGTGCCGGCCATGGTCACGATGCTGTGCGTGCCGATGATCACGCTCAATGATGTGCAGGACGGAATCGGGCGCGGGCGCGGCTGGATGATGACGGCGCTGCTGCCGCCCTACATGCTCCGCCCCCTGCTGGTGCTGAACGCAATGGGGATTGCGTATCTGGCCGGCTTTCCGAGGGTCGCCGCGACGGCGGCGGGCGCGGCGGTGGTTGCCACAT
>JBKDZY010000877.1:0-12038 GCA_047971765.1 Hyphomicrobiaceae bacterium
TGCAAATACGCCGCTCTTCGATGGTCCGGAGTGGAACTTCGAGCTGGTCAGCCGCACCTATGACGCGATCGAGGAAATCGGTGTCGGCGAGATGGGCCTCAACATCTACAAGAACCAGATCGAGGTGATCACGGCCGAGCAGATGCTCGATGCCTATTCCTCCATCGGCATGCCCCTGATGTACCGTCACTGGTCGTTCGGCAAGCGGTTTGCCCGTGATGAAACCATGTACCGCAAGGGCGCAAGTTCGCTGGCGTTCGAGATCGTCATCAATTCCGATCCCTGCATCAACTACATCATGGAAGAGAATTCCATGACGATGCAGTGCCTCGTGATGGCGCACGCCGCCATGGGCCACAACCACTTCTTCAAGAACAACTACCTGTTCCAGCAATGGACGCAGGCCGACGCCATTCTCGAATACCTCGCGTTCGCGAAGAAATTCGTCGCCGAATGCGAGGAGAAATTCGGCATCGCGCAGGTGGAAGCAGTTCTTGATGCCGCCCACGCGCTGATGAACCAGGGTGTGAGCCGCACCGCCGGCGCCCGGCGGCGGTTCGACCCCCGCAAGGAGGCCGCCCGGGAGCAGGCACGACGGGACTACGAGATCGAGATCTTCAACGAGCTCTGGCGCACGCTTCCGGGCCAGCCGAAACGGGAGGACGAGGAAGAGATCTCCGACGCCACCAAGGCCGAACATCGCGCCCTGCTGCTTCCGGAAGAGAACATCCTCTACTTCCTGGAAAAGAACGCGCCGAAGCTGGCGGGATGGAAGCGCGAGCTGCTGCGCATCGTGCGTGTGCTGGCCCAGTACTTCTATCCGCAGCGGCAGACGAAAGTGATGAACGAGGGCTGCGCGACCTTCACCCACTACGAAATCATGAACCGGATGTACGAGAAGGGGCTCGTCACCGAAGGTTCCATGCTCGAGTTCACGCACATGCACGCGGCCGTCGTGAACCAGCCGTCCTTCAACGACCGAAACTATGGCGGCATCAACCCCTACGCCCTCGGCTATGCCATGATGCGCGACATCAAGCGCATCTGCCTGGAGCCGACGGACGAGGACCGCGAGTGGTTCCCGGACATCGCGGGCAACAACGATCCCATGGAGACGCTGCGCGATGCCTGGGCAAACTACCGCGACGAGAGTTTCATCCTGCAGTATCTCTCGCCCAAGGTGATCCGCGATTTCCGCCTCTTCCACCTCAAGAACGATGCCGAAAATCCGGCCATGCGGGTGGAGGCTATCCACGACGCGCAGGGCTACAGGCAGGTGCGGCGGATGCTGGCGCGCCAGTACGATGTGTCCACGCAGGACCCCGACATCCAGGTGACCGACGCAGATCTGGCCGGGAGCCGCCGCCTGGTGCTGACCCACTTCGTCCGCGATGGCATCCTTCTCGACAAGGACGAGTGCGACCGCACCTTGATGCATGTCGCGCGTCTGTGGGGCTACCGGGTGCGGCTCATCGAGGTGGACAGCGAAACCAACAAGAAGTTGCGCGAGCACGAGACGCTGCCTTTGCCGTAGAAGCCGGCTTGTCTGGGCTCACGCGCCGTATCGGGCTAAAGGCCTGGAGCTCCTGCAAGGACGAGGATCAAGGCCCGGACCGCATACGTGACCTGATCGTTTCCACATGAAGCGGAAAAGCCACAAACGCTGGAGCCGGTGCCCCCCAGGGACACCGGCTCTGGTGTTTCGGCTACGCCATCGGGAGAGCGGCGGCGCTGATTGTTGCCTGCGACATTATCCGGCTGTCACCGACTTCGGCGCGACCTCCTTCAGGTGACCGAAGCGGTCACGGAAGGGTTGCGTGTCAATCTCCTCGAGCTTGATCTCCCCGGCCAGCACCTGGCGCTTCCATTCCTGATGCTCGGGCTCGGCGGCATGGAATTCCGGCATGACTTCCTTGGCAAACAGTTCCAGGCCCTCGCAGATGTGCTCGTGCGGATTCTTGCCGGCCTGGTTCAGGAAGATGATCTGGTCGACATTCGACGTCTGGAATTTCCGCAACTTCGCGCGGATCGTATCCGGCGAACCCACAAGACCAGACCGGACCGACTTGGCCACCGCATCCGGGTTGGCGTCCTTCCATTTCACGAACTCGTTCCAGACATTGACCGTGCCGGCGCGTGGCCGCTCGCGGTTGGGCTGGCGGCCATAGAAATTCAGTGCGAACTGGAAGAAGGTCAACCCTTCGGCCCGCTTCTGCGCTTCCTCATCGGTCTTGGCGCACATGAAATACGACACCAGCGCGATATTGGGATTGATCTGGTAGTCGGCCAGCTTGTCGAGGCGGTTGGTGATGGCATTGTAGTAGGCATGAACCCAGGCGTGGGCCGCATCGGCCGAAACGAACTGGAAGCCCAGCGCGCCCATGCCGCGCGAGCCGGCGTACTCGATGGTCGGAAGTTGCGAGCAGGCGACCCAGAGCGGGGGATGCGGACGCTGCAGCGGCTTCGGCACCACGTTGCGATAGGGGAACTTGAAGTGCGGCCCCTCGTATTCGCACGGTTCGTCGTTGAACATCGGCATCATGCAGCGCACCGCGTCCTCCCAGATGGCGCGCTTGTTGTCCATGTCGACAACGAACGGTTCGAGTTCCGTCGTGGAGGCGCTTTCGCCGAGGCCCAGGTCGCCGCGGCCATTGCTCAACAGATCGAGCGTGGCTGCCTGGGCCGCGATCTTGGAAGGATGATTGGTGGTGAGCTGGTAGATGCCATGGGCCAGCCTGATCTGCCGGGTGCGTTGACTGGCAGCACCGAGAAAGACGTTCGGCGCGGAGGAGTGGGAATATTCCTCGAGAAAATGATGCTCGACCTCCCAGGCATAGTCGTAGCCAAGCTTGTCGGCCAGATCGACCTGGGCGAGTGCATCATTCAGGAGCTTGTGTTCGCTGTGACGCTCCCAGGGCCTTGGGATCTGCAGTTCGTAGAAAATTCCGAATTTCATGAGAAATCTCCCTCAGAGGAGCCGGCCGTGCTGCACGAGCAGCCGGTGATCGCGCCAACCGCGACACGGTTTCCGAAGCCCCCAGTGATCGTTGATGGCATCAAGGATGGCATCGAAATCCCAGGCGGGAAAGCCCCTATCAACGGGTTGCCTGTGCTCACGGGACGTAACGGCCAAAGGCCGGCGCTCAGCCTTGCCAGTGCGTGACGATCGCTTCCATGTCCGGCCGTTCGCGGTCGGGCTGGCGCTCCTGCTCGGTTCCCACGTAGACGAACCCGGCAACCCGCTCGCCATCGCCAAGTCCCAGGGCATCATCGGCCCCGCGGCTGAAGGCGTACCACTCGGTGACCCAGGCCGTGCCGTAGCCGAGCGCATTGGCGGCCAGGCACAGATTGAATGCAGCCGCTCCCGCCGAGAGCACCTGCTCCCACTCGGGCACGACCCTGGTGTCGGTGATGCGCGAGACGACGGCGACCACCAGGGGCGCACGCAGGAAACGTTGGCGCTCCGTCTCCAGCCGGACAGTGGACGGCGCCTCCTCGCTCTCCTTCACCAGGATTTCCGCCAGCCTGTCTCCGAATTTTGCCCGGCTGTCGCCGTCGAAGACGATGAAGCGCCAGGGCACCATCCGCTTATGGTCCGGCACGCGCGCTGCCACCTTGAGGATCTGTCCCAACTCGGATGCGTCAGGCCCAGGGGCACCGAGCAATGCGATTTTTGCAGAGCGCCGGTTTTCGAGAAACTTCAACAAGGTGTTCATGGATCATTCCAACGTTCACTGGCCGCCCACGAATGGCCGCACTTTCGGTCTCATAAGAACGCCAAGACCTGCCGGCCGGCAACCCTTGTTCATGCAATCCAGATCCGCGGGGCCGTTGCGGACGTCCTGTCACGCAAAAGCTGTGGGTGCCCGGCTGCCCGTGAGTGCAACATCGAGTATAGAATGGCGCCATGCAGAATTCGCTTCGCCACATTCGCGCGCTCATCCCGGTGCTTGCCGCCATCGCCTGCCTGCTCCACGCGGGCGCGGGCCAGGCACATGCGCAGGCCGCACCAACCGTCATGCTCATATTCGATGGTTCCGGCTCGATGTGGGGAAAACTCGACGGAGAACGCCAGAGCAAGCTCGCCATGGCGCGCAGGGCGGTGGAGCAGAGTTTCTCCATTCTGCCCCCACAGACCCGCTTCGGCCTTGCATCCTACGGGTTCCGGCGCAGTGGCGACTGTTCGGATGCGGCTGTCATTCTCAAGCCGGATCGGTTGGATGCCGAACGGATCATGAGTCCGCTCGACAAGCTCAACCCCAGAGGGCGTGGGCCCATGACGGCGGCCCTGCAGGGGGTTGCGGAGGACCTCGGCCCTCCATCGGCACCGGCAACCATCATCGTGGTGCATGACGGTCTCGACAATTGCCAGCAGGATCCGTGCTCGGCCATTGCCGGCCTCAAGGCTGCGCATCCGGGGGTCAAGATCAACGTCATCTCGCTCGGCCTGCCTCCGGAGGAGGCGCAACAGGTGTCGTGCCTCGCCAACCGCACCGGCGGCCGGCAGTTCATCGTCAATACCGCTGCGGAAACTACCGCTGCCATGCGCGAGGCGATGCAGCTGGCGTCGCTGCAGCCAACACCGGGCAAGGATGCCCGCACCGCGTCCGGCACGCCATTACCGCGGCAACCGCGGACCACCGTCATTCCCAAGGGGGGCCCCGGCCTTCAGCTCATCGCCAAGCTGGCCAAGACAGGCGCCCCACTCGATGCCCCGTTGAACTGGCGGGTCTTTGCCGCCAATGGCAAAGGAGCACCGCTGTGGCAGGGCAAGGCCATCGCGCCGCTGCTGGACCTGCCAACGGGACGCTACACGGTGGAGGTCTCGTCGGGGCTGATCACCCGTCGCTTCCACGTCGACGCGGCCAGTGGCGAGGCCAGGCGGGTCGAGCTCAATCTCGATGCGGGCACGCTGGTGCTGGCCGAGCCCGGCACCGACCGGCGCGTCCTGGAAGACACGATGCTGTCGTTCACGCCGATCGGCGAAAAAGGGCTCGGCGAGCCGAAACTGATCGAGGATCCCGACGCCGAGATCGTCCTGCCGGCCGGCAACTACCTGGTGGCGATGACGTCGCAGTCGCTGCGCATCGAGCGGCCGATCGGCATCGCAGCCGGGTCGCGCATCTCGCTCGCCAATTCCCTGGCGCTTGGCAGCGTGGAGCTGTCATCGGTGGCCAGGAAGGGAGGCGCGCCCCTCGATTCAGTGGTCTATGCCATCTACGAAGATGATCCCGACGCCCCGCAAGGGCGGACCGAGGTGGCCCGTTCCGCCGCTCCGCATCCGCGCTTCAAGCTGCCGTCGGGAACGTACTTCGTGATTGCGCGTCGCGGGGCGGTCGAGATCCGCGACCGCATCATCGTCAGGCCGGGTGCTTTCGAGAAGCGCCAACTGGTGCTGGACAGTTCCGAGCTTGCCGTGGCTGTCAACGTGGCCGGCGGCCTGATGACGGGACGAGGTCCCATCAGCGTCAATCTCGTGCGGCAGGGCACACCTCCTGCGCAGCGCGAGGTGCTGAGCGCCAGCGGCGCGAATGTCACGTTCGAGACCTCCGCGGGCAGCTACCAGCTCGACACCCATGTGGGCCTCGGCAATGTCCGCTCAACGCGTGACATCACTCTGAGGCCTGGCGAGCAGGATCGCGTTTCGATCAATTTTCCGGCCGGCGCCGTCAGCCTGCGATTGCTCGACAAGGCAAAGACGCTGCCCATCCCGGACGTGAGCTGGGAAATCCTGGACCGGGACGGCAAGAGCGTCTGGGTTGGGGTCGCCACGCGGGCGGATGCGCTGTTGCTGGCGGGCAGGTACCAGGTGAAGGCGGAAGGGCGGGGCCAAAAGGTCGAGCGTCAGATCGACGTTCGCTCGGGGGAGGCATTGGCCTATGAATTATCACTGCGATAGGCCGCCCCTCGGGGCGCGGGCACTCACATCCGTGCTGGGTATGGTGCTTGTCTGGATCGGCATGATGCTGACTTGCGTTGGTCCCGCGCAGGCGCAGCAGCCAGGCTCATCCGGGCCGCCACAGTTGCGCGGGCAGTTGCCGTCGCCGGTTGGCAAGGCTGGCGAGGGCGCCACCGGACCGAAAAGCAGTTGGGGCAGCACGACCGTCCGAACGCCCACGGCGGCCAATGCCGCGCCGGGCGGTCGCGCGGCCATCAAGCTTTCCGCGCAACTGACCCAGGACAGCGAACCGCTCGACCAGGGCATCGTCTGGCGTGTCTTCCGGATCGCTGCCCCGAAGCCCAACGCCTCCGTGGCGGAGATTTCGCCGATCCTGCTCCATACATTGAACGACCCCTCGCCGACCGTTCACCTGCCGGTTGGCAGCTATGCCGTGAATGCCGCCTATGGCCTGGCCCACCTCACGCGGCGAGTGAACGTTGCCGGGCCGCAGTCACGGGATTTGCGCTTCATCCTCAACGCCGGCGGCCTGCGGGTCACCTGCCACCTGCTCGGCGGCGAGCAGCTCTCGCCCAACAACGCGCGTTATACCATCTACGATGCCGATACCGACCAGATCTCGGGCCGCACGCTGATCGCCACCGATCTGAGGCCGGGTGTCATCGTGCGCTTGAATGCCGGCCTCTACCATATCGTCAGCACGGTGGGCGCCGCCAACGCGCAACTGAGTTCGGATGTGACGGTGGAAGCGGGCAAGCTGACGGATGCGGTTCTCAGCCACAACGCCTCGCGGGTGACATTCAAGCTCGTCAACAAGCCGGGCGGCGAGGCCATGGCCGATACGTCCTGGGCCATTCACACCACCCATGGTGATCTGGTGCGCGAAAGCCAGGGCGCGCTGCCGACGCACATCCTGGCGGCGGGCACCTATATCGCCAGTGCAAAATCCGCCGGCCGCCTCTACCAGAAGCAGTTCACGGTTACGACCGGCCAGCCGCTCACCGTCGAGATCGTCGCCAGATAGATCAATTCCGGAAAAGCCGGCATTGGTTTGGCTTGTTTTCGCTCACGGACCGTGCCGGGCTGAAACCCCGGTCCTACGCGGGCGCGGCGCACACGCCGGGCCGCGGTCGCGGCCTGAGCCACCTTCCGACTGACGCGGAAGGTGCCTGAAAAATTACCTATCTCTCTATCGCCAATTCCGGAAATGCCGGATTCGGTGCAGGTTGCTCTCTTTCGCTCACGGACCGTACCGGGCTGAGGCCCTTGTCCTGCGCGGGCGCGGCCTGAGCGTTTCCACCTCAAGCGGAAACGCTCTATCTGTCTATCCGCGTGGGTTCAGGCGGGCGGCCTCCGCCATCACTTCGACAGCAATCGGCTGGGCGGAGCGCACGGTCAGCGCGGTTGCCCCTGAATCTTCCCAGGCCCGGTAGCGCTGCTTGATGCGGGCGGGCGGTCCCACCAGCGATTTCTGGTCAACCCACTCGTCGGGAACAGCCGCCGCCGCCTCGTCCTTGCGCTTGGCCAGGAACAGCTCCTGGATGCGCTCGGCTGCATCCTTGAAGCCACGGCGGATCATCATCTCCTTGTGGAAGTTCTTGTTGCGATGCCCCATGCCGCCGACATAAAGCGCGACCTCCGGTTTCAGCTTGTCCAGGGCTTCCCTGACGTTCTCGTTGACCTCGACATGGGCGGAGGCCTGGATCTCGAAATTCTTGAGGCTCTTGCCGTTGCCCGCGCGCTTGAAGCCTTCCTCGAGCCAGGGCAGGTATTCGGGCAACGATCCCGGGACGAAGCCCAGTGGCAGCCAGCCATCCGCGATCTCGCCCGTCAGGCGGACGGTCGACTCGTTGCCGGTGCCCAGATAAATGGGCAAGTTCGGGTTCATGTGCAGGATGGATTTCAGTGGCTTGCCGACCCCCAGTGCGCCCTCGCCGGTAAACGGCAGGCTGATCTCCTCGCCCTGATGCTCGACCGGCCCCTCGCGCTTCCAGACCTTCCGCATGATGGCAACATAGTCCTTGATGCGGTAATAGGGCCGACCCCACGGCTGACCGTACCAGCCCTCGACGATCTGCGGCCCCGAGACGCCAATGCCGGTGATGAAGCGATCCCCTCCCGCCATGGTGTCGATGGTCGCGGCCTGCATGGCGGCGTTGGCGGGGGTGCGGGCGGAGAGCTGGATGATGGCGGTGCCGAGCTTGATGCGCTCGGTCTTGGCGGCGAGATACGCCAGCGGCGTCATCGCATCCGTACCGTAGGCCTCGGCTGTCCAGACCGACGAATAGCCCAGCTTCTCGGCCTTTTGCACGAGTTCGACGGGGACCTCGTAGTGGGCACCAGAATAGCCAATGTGAAGACCAAGCTTCATGGATGTTTCCTTCCGCAATTCTTGTTCGGTTGGTTGCAATCCTAAGCAGAATTCCGCCTTCGTGCCAGCAGAACGCGATCCCGCGTGGGACTGTTCCGGCCCGTGCATATCCGACTTGATCGGAAACGTTCCAGTGTCCCGACCACGAAGTTCGTCAGTTCACACTGCGCATTCGCACGACCTTCGCGGTCGATAAGGACACTAGCGACATCATCGTCTTAGTGTGGCGTCATGTTCTGAAGTTCGCTTGCGACGTCCGCCGATATGATGGAGCGAACTTCAGAACCGCCACACTAGCCCGTGCTGCGTGCAGCGATCACCGCCTTCGCCAATTCCTCGAAACCGTGGCCGCCTTCCCGGTCCGTGATCCAGCGCGGCATGGTTCTCATGCGGGACGTGAATTTGCGGATATTGGCAACGCCAACGGACAACGGGAAATATTCGAACATCGGTTCGTCATTCGGGGAATCGCCCGCGTAGACGACGCACGTTCTGGCCGTTTCGGCATCGACGCCAAACTCACGCTGCAGCAGGGCCAGGGACATATCGACCTTGGTGAAGGTTCCGATCCAGGCGTTGACGTGGATGGAACTGACCTTGGCCAGCGCCCCGCTGGCTTCGAACATGCGGACCACATCGCTCACCACATCCTCGCCGGGATGCGCCATGTCCTCGCAGAAGTTCACGGCATAGTCGCTGATCCGGTAGGGCTGGTCGGTTGCCAGCTCCAGTTCCGGATGCCTGGCCTTGATCGCCTGCCACGCCGTCTCCAGGACCTGGCGGTCCGCGCGGCGCTGTGCTTCCGAGCGTTGGAGGTGGCGGACCAGGCGCCTTTCCTGGGCGATATAGCGGAAATAGAACGCGCCGTTCTCGCCGACGACAGCGGAAACGGGCCACATCCTTGCAATCATGTCGCACCAGCCGGCGGGCCGCCCGGTGACCACCACGACTGCGATGCCGGCCGCCTCGAGCGCAGCAAGGGCGCTGTAGCTTGCGGGGGGCAACTTGCCGTCAATCGTCAAGGTGTCATCAAGATCGCATAGGACGTAGTCCACGCGGCTCAATTCACTGGACGCCCGATGGGACAGATTTTCCACGTGCACTCACCCTCGCTGCCTGGAGGCCATGCCCGGCGGTCTCCCGCCTCCTGTTCCGGCAACGGCCATGCCTCGGGCCGGGCAGACCTATTTGTCCGCCACCAGCCGCTTCGCTTCCAGCGCATAATCGAGCAAGGAATAGAGCGACATGGCCGTCGCCGCCAGCAGCAGTCCATGGGACAGGACGCCATCGACACCATTGGCGGGGCCGAACGCCCCAAGGGCAATGGCGACGACACCAACCTGGGCAAGGGCATGGGTGGCGCTCTTGACCTTGCCGCTCATGCGATTCTCCAGGTCCTTGCCCGACTGCCGGGCGAACGCCCGGATATAGGGCACGGCAAGGTCGCGGGCATAGATCACGAACAACATCCAGGCCGGCATCCACCCGAGGCTCAGAAAGGCCAGGAACACCGAGAGATGGTAAATGCTGTCCGCGATCGGATCGATGAAGCGGCCGATCTCGGTCTGCTGATTGAAGCGGCGCGCAATGAAACCATCAATAAAATCAGATATTTCCGCCACGATCATCAGGAACAATGCCCAATGCATGCGGGATGCCATGTCAGATGTCAGCAAGGCAACGACAGCAGGCGCCAAGCATCCACGCATGATGCTGAGCGCGTTCGGGATCGTGTATATCGTATTCGCAGTCCGCTTCGACATGCAGTCCTGGCCTGGGAAGTGAAAAGAGCCGCAAGCTACCCAGCGACAATGTTCGATGATGTTACTTTGCCACTTTCTGGTGCAATTCTGCCCTTTCGTCCATGCGATCATTAAACGCAAAGAGATCTTCGTAGTCCCAATGCATATACCCCGCCGCGGCGCCCCATTTTTTGGAGCACTCGAACTGGTGCAACGTGTGCAATCGGGACAGAATCAACACTTTGCCTGATCCATGAACGTCATCACAAGCCTTCTGCATGAACTGTTCACCACCTCTTCGCCTGATGGCAATTCCATCGATCTCCTCGAGCGCGGTCAAGCGCCGCAACCGCACCGGTGGAAACTCCGGCGCACCGATCAACGCCATGCCGGCGTAGACACATTCCGTATGCAGCGTCACCGGCGTTGCGGGACTGATGGACTTCACGAAATTGAGCATTGTCAGGGAGAAGCCGTCAATCCAGTAGCGGCCGGAAAAATCCCTTTCAAGACGTTCGATGAGCCGTGACAGGGCAGCCTTATAGTCGCCTCTCCCAACTTTCAACTCGGCAATCAGGAAGGCGCCCGTGTCCTTGACGGCTTCCAGGCTGTCGATCGAGACCAGCGATCCATCGGCTATCCCCTGGGCGGCCTTGGCGGGCGGCAAGGTATCAATGACCGCCGAAGGGTGGCGAAAATAGAGCAACGACCGCCCGTCGGCGAAATCCCAACAGATGTCGCCTTCAAGAATGTGCGTCCGCTCGGGGAAGCGGCGGACAATATCCTGGGATTTGATGAATTCGGAAGGGTCGTTCAGGGCCCGGTGGTGAATGAAGCCATAGCCCTTGAATTTCTCGAAGACCGTCAACTTCCCCCCTTTCACACCAGACGCCTGATCACGCTCGTTGCATAATCAAACAACGAGTATGCCGTTACCAGGGTGGCGAGGAGCAGGGCAAGCCAAACCGTCATGCCGACCGTCGCAGGCAGCATCCCGCCCCAGACCGCGTGTGCGGCCACGGTCATCATCTGGGCGATGCCCTGCACGATGGCCTTCCACTTGCCGCTCTGGCGGGCTCCCATGGTTCCCACGCTCTGTTCAGCGGCGACCCGGATATAGGACACGCTGAGGTCGCGCCACACGATCACCAGGAACATCCACAGTGGCATCCAATGGTTGGCGGCGAAGGCGGTAAAAATGGAGATGCGGTAGAGACTATCGGCCAGCGGATCGAGGATCTTGCCAACCTGGGACACCAGCCCATAGCGGCGGGCGACGAAGCCATCCAGGGCATCGGTCAGTTCCGCCAGCAACATGATGGCAAGAGCGGCCCAGAAGGCATCGGCGCCACCGTGCACGAGCAAATAGATCACGGGCCCGGCGGCAATCACCCGCAAGGCCGTGATGAAATTCGGCAGATTCCACAGCGAAGACGTCATGTCGTCCTGCTTGCCTTCGAAGCTCGTTGGGCACCGCCAGCCAAGCAGCAGCTTGCTGTTCGGGGCGGCAACATAACAGATTGCGCGGGGTGGGACCAAGGCACAGGTTGGGTCGGTCCCGCTTCCGGAGCCATCCTGCCCTATGCGCCGTTCCCTGACCGTCTATCCCTGCCGCATTCCGGCATGATCTAGCATCTCCGGCCACCGAGACCCAGCACCTGCCACGTCAAAACACCTGCGCAACGGGCCGCAGGCCGTCTTCCGTGGAAGGATGGCCTGCGATAACGTGCGGCTCACCCACCCCGACCGAGCCATTTCGCCCAGCGGCTCTTTTTCTGTTCCGGCTCGGCGGCCTCGTCGTCGGGTCCGTTCAGTTCCGCGGCAAACTTGGAAAAAAACTCATCGGCGAGCTTTTTCGACGTGGCCTGGATCAGGCGACCGCCCAGAGCCGCGATCTTGCCGCCAACCTCGGCCTTCGCCGTATAGGAAAGGTCTGTCTCGGCCCCCTCCCCGGCTTCGGCCAGGACCACCTCGGCGCCGCCCTTGGCAAATCCCGCAGCGCCGCCCGAACCTTGCCCGGTGATGG
>JBKDZY010000878.1:0-2825 GCA_047971765.1 Hyphomicrobiaceae bacterium
CCCGATGAGGTAACGTATGATGTCACACACAAACTGCAGACCCAGAAGCCATAGCCCGATCGCCAGCACGAACCGCGCCGGCCAGATCGGAAACGGCACGATGCCGAAGCCCGTCTCGCCGCGATGAAACGAGTTGATCGCCTGTTTCGTACTGAGCCACGCCAGCAGCACCACGATGACCAAGCAGAGCAGGTATCCCAGATGCTCGATCGCCGATTGTGCGCGGTCTGGCAGATACCGGGTCAGCACATCGAGCGCGAAATTCTGCCGGTTGTATTGCGCCGCTGCCAGTCCGGTGAAGACCAGGATGACGAGCAGCAACTCGCTGAATTCTGTCGCACCGTGAACCGGACTGTTGAAAAGCGCCCGACCGCCGACATCGGCGACGATGGACAGCACGATCATGAGTGTCGCAAAACCCGTTACGATGCTGAGGCGCAGAAGCAGTGCTTCCACCACCTCGATCATGCGGAGCATAGGGTGAACCTTTTCATTGTCGGATGATTTCGTGTGTGGTGAGGGGCTCGAACCCGGCCCCGCCCCCCGGCCCGTCCAGGACAAGTCGGGGGGCGAAAACCGTTGGTCGAAGCCGAAGCCTTATTTCGACTTGCTGCCGCACTTCTTCTCGTAGCGTTCGAAACCGGGAACGTAGGTGCTCTGCGGCTCGTACTTGCGGATGTAGCCCACGAACTCCTTGAGCAGGGCCTTGGCGTCCACCTTGGTCGTCGCGTTCACCCGCTTGATCCAGTCTTCCTGGAGCTTCGCCGCCACCTCTTTCTGCACTCTTTCCCGGTCTGCCTTGTCGAACGGGGTGGTGGTCAGCGCAGACTTCATCGCACACAGCTTGTCGACCGCAGAGTCGATGCTGACGTCGTTGAACTTCACGCCCTTGGCCGGCATTCCCTCCGACACGTCATCAATGATCTTGCGCAGCTCGGGGCTCAGGCTGTTGTAGCGCCGCAGGCTCATCGCAACCACGTTCACCCCGAAAATGCCCGAGCCTCCAAGATCGTTGCCATACTTGGCGACATCCTGCATGTGGCCATGAACAGCGGAGTCGAACGGAGCCGACGAGAACGCATCGACCACACCACGCTGCAGCGCCTCGATACCCTCGGTCCATGCGATCGCAACCGGCGTGCCACCAAGCAGCAGGATCGCCTTGGCGATGGGCGGCGGGGCGCGAACCTTGAGCCCCTTGAATTCAGAGATCTTCGAAACCGGTTTCCGCGACCAGATCGTGTTTTCTGCCCATGCGAACGGATAGAGGACCTTGACACCCTGCTTCTCGAACTCGTTCCGGAAATCCTTGTTGTTCCGGTAGAGATCGCGCCATGCCAGCAGCGCGGAATCCAGCTGCGTCGTCAGGAACGGCATCATGACCCCGGCCAGCGGATAATCCCGGCCATTGTAGGCGACAGGCGCCCCGTTCACGATGTCCGCAGCCCCGCCACTCAGGCTCGGCATCAGGTCCGTGGCAGCCACCAGCGAGTTCGCCCAGTACTTCTCGAACTTGAGCTCGCCTTTCGAACGTTTCGTCAGCTCATCCATGAACCAGATGTCGTTCTTGCTTCCGGAATAGACGTCGGCAAAGAACGTTGCGTAGACCAATGTTTCGGTCGCCTTGGCTTGGCGCGACCATGGCGAACTCCCCAACAGGAGCCCAAACCCCAATATAGTCATCGTCAGAATACGACCGATCTTCACTGCTTCCTCCTCAAACCATTTCCTCCTCGATACGTGCGCAGTTGTCGCCTTCAGACAGGCGCCTGCGCATCATTTAACTGGCTCACCAGAACGATGCCGAACAACGGCCGATACCGTGATGATGCGACCAGGACAGTGGCCGCGGACATAAGGGTCGTACAGATCGGCACGAGAAAGCAAGCGCAATCCAAAAAATTGCGCTGCCAACCGGCAGACCAGTTGACGCAATAGCCCCGCAGGATCGGCAGGACCCGGTTCCGGACCCATCGCCAGGGAACCGAACAGATGCAGCCTGCTCCCCCGCGCCCGCGTGAGACCGTTTCCTGCTGCCTCGAACGCCCCGACGAAAAACGCCAGGGCCGCATGAAAGCAGCCCTGGCGCTCATACCCCCGGCGAACCGGCCGCAGCCTATTTCGCGCCGCACTTCTTCATGTAGCGCTCGAAGCCCGGCACATATGTCGAGACCTTCTCGTAGTTGCGGATATAGCCGATGAACTCATCGAGCATCGGTTGGCCATCAATCTTCACCTCGGTTTTCACGCGCTTGACCCAGTCGGCCTGCATCGTCGTGGCGGCAAGCTTGTGGACCTTCGCGGTTTCCTCCGGCGAGAACAGATGGATGTGCAGCTTCTTCTTTGCATTGCACAGCTTGTCGGCCGCCGCATCGACACTCTTGTCGTTGGCTTCGACACCGACCTTGGGTGCCAGCGCAGCCACCTCGTCGATGATCCTGCGGTGCTTCTCGCTCAGGCGATTATAGCGGTCGAGGCTCAGCCCGAAGCTCGCCACGGCAAAAATACCCGTGCGGCCGAGATCCGTGCCGTATGGCGCCACCTCGAACGCGCCGCCATGCACGCCGGAATCGAAGGGTGCCGACGTCATGGCGTCGATCACACCGCGCTGCAGCCCTTCGAGAGCGTCCGGCCAGGTGAGCGCCACCGGCGTCGCCCCGAGCTTCTGGATGGCATCCGAAACCAGCGGCACGGCGCGGATCTTCAAGCCCTTGACATCATCGGCCTTGATGATGGGTTTCTTCGACCACAGCGTATTTTCCGCCCAGGCCTGCGAGAACAGGACTTTCGCCCCCTTGCTCTCGAACTCCTTCCGGACCGCCGCA
>JBKDZY010000879.1:0-4202 GCA_047971765.1 Hyphomicrobiaceae bacterium
TCTACTGAATCAGCTACCACGAATAGCTGAACAAGAAGGATGACATCGACTATTCGACCGGCCTTCTGCAGAAGGCGCAGGCCGCCGGCAAGGAGATCTTCGTCGTCGAGTACCTGAAGCAGCCCAAGCACATTGCACACGCCAAGAAGCGGATGGCCGAGCTGGGGTTCGTGCTCTACTACGGCCCGCGCGGGTTGTACGAGATCGCATCCGCACCGGGAGAAGCGGGCAAGACACCAGGGCCCGCGCTGAAAGGCAGCCGCGTGCGCACCCAGAAGGCGGGCGGGTCGAAAGCCCGGCGCGCACAGGACAAAAAGAGCAAATAACCCTGGTTCCGGCTGCCACCAGTGCCGATCACCGTGACCGGTCGCGGCGTTCAGCATGGCGCAGCCGGCCCAACTCGGCCAGCGCGCCGCGAAAGCCGTTGGCCGCCACCACGATGCGGATCTGCCGCTTGTCCCCGGTCTCGACAACCAGAAACTCCGGCAGGCCATCGGCAAGGCGTGTCGCCAACGCGCCCGCCATCCTGCCATTCAGTTCGAGCAGGCATCCATCTGCGTTGCAGACCGTGAAATGGCGCTTGAATTTGCGCCTGCCGAAGCGGACCCGGACCGTGGCGGTGCCCTGGTGGGCGGCGGGCGAGGCCCCTTGCGGTGAGGCCGCGCCGGCAGGTGTATCTGCGACCGACGATCGGGCTGCGGTTCGCATCGGCACATAGAGACGCCACAGCAGCATCTCGCGTCCGGCAACCCGATCGATCACGAAATGAATGCTCGGCAAGACCTGCGCGCCCTGCGGCTGCGGCCGCTCATGTATTCGCGTGAGCCTGCCGTCACTCAGCAGCGCGCACCGGTCACGGTTTTCGCCGGTTCCGCAGCGGATGGTCCAGCTCTTGTAGCTGCGATACAGGACAGGCGGCAGCTCGAAGCCGGTTGCGATCGTGTGCCAGGGCCAGGTCCACCCAACCGGGAGATCGTCTCCGTTCACACTGGCGCAGTGACGCTTTCGCACCGCGCGGCGCAACTCGTAGCCGGCGAACGTCTCCCCCAGGCTTTCGATGGCCGTGAGCCATCGCCGGCATTTCTCGTTTTTCGACGCCTGGCGATGCACCGTCGTGAGCCGATCCAGGCGCTGGGATGGGTAGCTGGCCAAAGTCAGGACAGGGGGGAAACCGGCGCTGGCAGGGCTCTGCAGGAGGGCGAGGCCCTCAGCCGCGGCGGAAGGTCCTGCTGCAGCCCCACAAACTGCGGCGACGCCGGCAGCGAGAGCCATTCTCCGCAAGCCGCCTTGGCGCGCTGGACCCTGCTGATGGCTGACCGATGATGGCATGTCGATGTCTCCGCATGTGGGAGGATACGCCATGGGCTGGCGATTCGAACAGGGGCATGGCTGCATGGCGGGCCGCTGTCGCGGCCTGAGCCGCATTCCGCATTTTGCGGAATGGGCTGAAGAGTCCTTCTCGGCTCACGCGCCGTACGGGCCTCGCGGCCCTGGCGCTCCGCGAGGGCGGCGCACACGCCGGGCCTTCAACGCACTTCGGCCACGAGGCGGGGCAATTCCCTCAGCACCTCGTCGGCGGGCGGGAAGTCGCGCGCAACCCACCAGGCCTTGACGTGCCTGATGACGTCGCCCATCTGGCGGCCTGGACGGACACCCAACGGCACAAGATCGCGCCCGCGCACGGGAAATTCTGGCGGTTCGAAGGTCCGTGCGACGCGGTGCAGGAGGCGTGCGTCTGCGATGCCTTCCGGTGCGACGGTGGCCCAGGCGATGGCCGTTGCAACGGCCTGGCCTGCGCCACAGCCATAGACAAGTGCACGCGCGCTACCCTCACCAATACCCTCCAGAACGGGCAGGTGATGCCGGTCCACAACCATCAGGCGTGCGGCCTCGGCATTCGACAGGCGAAGGCGCGTGGCCAGACGAGCCTTGTCCTCCTCCACCGCAATGGCCAGGGCGGAGAGCCGCAACATGGCGTCCGGCGCTTCACCGAGTGCGGCCTCCGCAGCCTCGAGACGGCCGAACAGGCCGGGCCGTGGCGCCATCCCCAGCAGATCGACAACGAGGCCGTGGCCCCCCATCGCCAACAGGGTCGGGCAGGCGCCGGGCGCCACCAGGAGCTTTTTCGTTTCGCCACCGATGCGTTCTCCCGACAGGTGCGCCAACCCCTTGCGGCCACGCACGACCGCCGCCATGCCCTGCCTGTCCGGTGGGCCCGACGCATAGGCGGCGTGGAAACGGAAAAAGCGCAGAATGCGCAGATAGTCCTCCGCAATGCGCTGGTCGGCATCGCCGATGAAGCGGACACGGCGTTTGACGATATCCGGATAGCCCGCCACCGGATCATAGAGGCGGCCATTGCGATCACAGTAGAGGGCGTTGATCGTGAAATCGCGGCGGCGCGCGTCCTCCTCCCACTCGTGGGTAAAGGCGACAGTGGCACGCCGCCCGTCGGTGGAGACGTCGCGGCGCAATGTCGTCACCTCATACGGCTTGCGTCCGACAACCACCGTCACGGTGCCATGCCCGATGCCGGTGGGGACGACGGCGAGCCCCGCCTTGTCCATTGCCGCCATCACCTGTCGAGGCTCAGCTGGCGTCGCGATGTCGATGTCGGCAACCTCGTGCCCCATCAGGGCATTGCGAACGGCACCGCCCACGATCCGGCCCTCGAAGCCGGCAGCGGAAAGCGCGGCCAGCACCTGCTGCGTCGCGGGTGCCTCAAGCCACGGCGCGCGCTTCAGCGTTGGCAGATCTGGCGCATCGCCGGTACCAGGTATCGTCACGGGCAGATCTCCTGGCGGAACACACGGACACCCGGCCTAGTCGAAATGGCCAGGTGCAATCTTTCCGTCCTGCATGGTCGGCGGCACATAGTGCTCGGTCGGCTTGCCGTTCGTGTTCGAGCCATAGAAGGCGAGCACGGCCAGCATCAGGGCCGTTCCGGCGAAAAGCAGCCACGCCAGCGGCGCTTCATCAAGAATGCCTCGGTTGTTATCTTTCCGGGTCGCCGCCACGTAGATGACGTAGAGAAGCGTGGGCAGCAGGAACAGCAGGACATTTTCAACGACGATGCGGATCATCGTGGAAACAACCTCTGTTGCATATTCTTGAGCATACCGGCTGTGGCCCCCCAGATGAAGCGCTCACCGTAGGGCATGGCGTAGTAGTGACGCTGCCGGCCGTTCCAGGGGCGCGAGTGTTTTTGATGATTGGCCTCGTCCATCAGGAAGGCGAGCGGCACCTCGAACACGTCCTCGACCTCGCTCGGATCCGGCCTCAATTCGAACCCCGGATGGACGATGGCAACTACGGGCGAAACGTTGAAGCCGGTGCCAGTGCGGTAGCCGTCCAGGAAGCCGAGCGGCTCCACGTATTTTCTGTCGAGGCCAACCTCCTCGGTCGCCTCGCGCAGTGCGGCTGCGACCGGGCCGTCATCCTCCGGTTCCAGCTTGCCGCCTGGAAACGCGATCTGGCCGGCATGGGTCGGCAAGGTGCTCGTGCGCTGGGTCAGCATCACCGTCAATTCATCGCCAAGGATCACGCCCACAAGCACGGCGGCCGGCCGCGGCGGTTTCATCACTGCGAAATCCGCGACCAGTTCAGGATTGAGATCCCAATCGCCTCGTCCCCAGGCGCGGCCCGTGCGCGGATCGAAGACCGCATCGGAGGGTTCGCGATCCAGGAACCGGCGCGCCCGCTCGCGAAATCCCGCTTCTGTGAACTCTTCATCCATGGAACGGGATCCGCTGCTCACCCCTGGCCTCTCCTCATCCTGCCACCAATAGGCTAACCGATCGTAATATCCGGCACCACAGACCGTCCGTTGGGTCGACGGTATGCCTAATCGTGATAGCCTGTCCGGCATGGAACGCACAATCATTGGATTCCGGCAGGACGACGAAGGCTACTGGATTGCCGAGTTCGATTGCGGACACAGTCAGCATGTGCGGCACAAGCCGCCGTTTATCGAACGCCCGTGGGTCGTCTCCGACGACGAACGCCGTGCCTATATCGGACGCCGGATGACATGCGGGCAATGCGCGAACGAGCTCGTGCCTAGTAGCAGGTCTGCTGGAGAGTCCAACTCGTGACCCGGCAACCATGCTTGTCGCATTTGCGGTTGGGGATGCGCATATAGCTGCAATAACGCAGGTTCGGTCCAGGGCCATAGAAGCCCTCATGCCCCTTCAGCGGCCGCT
>JBKDZY010000880.1:0-8726 GCA_047971765.1 Hyphomicrobiaceae bacterium
AGGAACGCGAAATAGATCTCGCTCAGATTGACGCAGATGGACCCCACCACGGTGGCGACGATCATGCTGAGTGCGATGGTCGCAAGGAAGGCCACGGGTATCGAGACCGGGAAGTTCTGCATGATCAGGCCGAAGCTGTAGCAGCCGAGCCCGAAGTAGAGGCCGTGACCGAAGCTCTCCATACCCGAGTAGCCGACCAGCAGGTTGAGGGACGTGGCAAAAATGCCGAATGCCGCCAACCTGACGATGAAGTCGGTGAAGCTCTTGCTCGGGAAAAAGTAGGGGAGCGCTGCAAGGACCGCGAATGCCAGAATGGCGATGATGACGTCGGTCAGAACCGAGGATTTCGGCATGGTCTTATTCTCCCTTGCCGAACAGGCCGCTCGGTTTCCAGACGAGCACGATGGCCATCATCAGGAACATGAGGCCTTCGGTGAACAGCGGGAAACCAATGGTTCCGAAGCTTCTGACAAGCCCGATCAGGATCGAGCCGACCAGTGCGCCTGCGACGGACCCCATGCCGCCAATGACGGTGACGATGAAGCTCTCGATGACGACGGAGAGACCCATGCCGGCGGTGAGCGAGCGGACGGGGGCGGCGAGGCCGCCAGCCAGTCCGGCCAGTACGCCTCCGAGGATGAAGACGCTGGCGTAGACAACGCCGGTATTGATGCCGAGAGCGGACACCATCGACGGGTTCTGTGCCGCAGCCCTCACGATCTTGCCGTAGCGGGTCTTGGAAATGAGCAGGCCAAGTGCGATCGCGATTACGAGCGTGACGCAGATCAGGAAGGCATAGAAGACCGGGACGACGCCGCCAGCGAAGACGATGGGCAGGGCGCGGAACGTATCCGGCATTCCGAATGACAGGAAGTCAGGTCCCCAGACGATCTTCACGACGTCGTCGAGGATCAGGATCACGGCGTAGCAGACGAGGATCTGCATCAGGACCGGGGATCCATAGACCCTGGAAATCAGGAGGCGCTCGAACAGCAGCCCGAAAATGCCGACTCCTATAGCACCAGCAAGAACGGCGACGAGGTAGTTGCCGCTCACCTGGTAGGCTGTCCAGGCGAAGTAGGCGCCCAGCATATAGAACGAGCCGTGTGCAAAATTGACAACCTTGAGGACGCCAAAGATCAGCGAAACGCCGGCTGCGACAAGAAAGAGCAAAAGGCCGATGATCAGGCCGCTGGTTGTCTGTGTGATCACGCAGGACGGCGAGAGCAGACAGTCTCCGAGAGCGTTGAGATCCAAGGCAACACCATGGTGGTTGGAGATAGACAGGAGCGCGTCAGGTCACGCGGGCACCCGGTCGGCGGTTGCCGCCGGCCGGGCTGTTGTTGGTGCAGAGGCTACAGGCTTCAGATGAAGCCGTTTTCCTTCTTCCACTCTTTTTCGAGTTCGAGGATGACCTTCCAGTCGCCCGGCTTCACGTCCGGCACAAACGGGAACTTCTGGATGCTCTGTCCCCAGCCCATCGCATAGTCGATGAGGGTGTGATCCTCGGCGCGCATGGTGAGCTTGCCGTTGGCACCGAAGGGGCTGTCGATCGTCATGCCGGCCATTGCTTCTGCTAGCTTCTTCGAGTCCGTGCTGTTGGTCTTCTTCATGGCCTCGATGACGAAGTTGATGCCGCAGGCGTTTTCCCAGGACCAGTTCAACGGATATTCGTTGTTGAACTTCTTGTGGTAGGCGGCCGACCAGTCGGCATTCGCCTTGGTGGGTGGGAAGGTCGAGAGATAGCGGCTGCCGGAATGGATGCCCTTGGGAAGGTTCTTGATGGCGGTGAGGATCGCATAGTCGGCGATATTTGCCGCAAAGACTTCCATCTGGGCGAACAGATTGTAGATGGAGGCCTGATCAATGAAGGCGGTCAGATCGCCACCCCAGAGGCACGAATAGATGGCCTGCGGCTTGGTCTGCAGGATCTTGGTGAGCTGCTCGGTATAGTCCGGCTGCGCCAGTTTCGGCCAGCTCTCGCCAATGACTTCGGCATCCTTGTGGAAGCGCTTGAGGTAGCGAAAGAAAAGCTCGTTGGAGTCGCGACCATAGGCGTAGTCAGGCGAGCATCCCATCCACTTGTTGAGGCCCTTCGCCTTGGCGATGTTCGCGGCATAGGCACCACTGGCAATCGAGTCGAGGATGCCCTGGCGGCAGGAGCGGAAGGTGTTCCAGGACCGGTTCTTCGGGTCGGCGGTGAGCGAGGTCGTTTCCGAATTCGTGTGAACCGTCAGGATGCCGAGGTTCTTGACGGCTTCCTGGACCGCGAACGCCGATGCGGAGCTGTCGGCATCGAGGACGACTTCGCAGCCATCAGAGTTGATGAACTCACGGACGAGGCGGGTCGCTTCTTCCGGCTTGCCCTTCGAATCCCGGATGATGAGTTCGATCGGACGGCCATTGAGGCCACCGGCAGCGTTGAACTTGTCGACTTCCAACTGCACGCCGTGTGTGGACGATGCGCCGAGCATCGCAAAGCGACCGGAGAGGATGGAGTTCATGCCAATCCTGATCGGCTTGTTCTGGGCCAGAGAGATGTGGGGGAATCCCATCACGGCTGTGGCTGCCGTGGCTGCTGCTCCCTTCAGAACGGTTCTTCTGCCGATCTTGCCGCCGCTAGCCGGCGTCCCAACCTTTTTCACGTGGCATTCCTCCTGCTTTTCTGCGTCGGATTGTCCCAAGGGACAAATCTCGTGCAAACTAGGTCTTGGACGGTAAATTTGTCCAGACCATTCCGTGGATATTTCTTGGGGATTGCTGTCAACATGAACACTAAAGGCGATTCATGGACGGCAACGGCCGCGCTGGATTGGAAATCCGTTTCGGATCCCCACCTCTAGGCGGTATTCTTAAACTCCGCCAGGAACGCGCCGAGCGCCTTCTGCTGCCCGGGCGCCATGTGTAGCCCGGTTTTTGTGCGTCTCCAAAGAATATCGTCCTGGGTCATGGCCCATTCGTTGGCCAGCAGGTAGCGCACTTCACGTTCATAGAGATGGTGCGAGAAGTGTCGGCCTAGGTCGTCAGTCGTGGTGGCGTCGCCGAGAACCTTGTCCGTCAAGCTGCCATGGCGCCTTGCGATGGTGTGAAGGAGCGGCGCTGGAAGGGATGGATGACGGCGCGTCAGGTCGTCCATGAACCGGGTGAAATCGGCGTCCGGGATGTCGCCACCAGGGAGTGGCGTGGTGGCGGTCCAAGGCTTTCCGATGTCCGGAAAATGGGGGCTTATCTTCTCCAGGACCGTTTCCGCGAGCTGCCGGTAGGTGGTGATCTTGCCGCCCAGGACAGAGACCACCGGTGCCGCATGAGCAAATGTGCTCTCATGGATGACATAGTCTCGCGAGAGCGCACTGGCGGACTTGCCATCGTTCTCGTCGTAGAGGGGCCGGACGCCGGCAAATGTGTACACGATGCTATCGCGAGGGATGGTGACGCTGAGATATCGCGCAACCGCGTCGAGCAGGTAGCTGATTTCCTCCTCGCTTGCCGACACGTTCCGGAGATCGCCAGAACAGGCCACATCCGTGGTGCCGATGAGCGAGAAGTGCTGTTCGTAGGGGAGCACGAATACGACACGGCCATCGGTAGTCTGCAGGATCAGGGCGTCATCCAGGTCATGCAGCCTGGGCACGACAATGTGACTGCCCTTGACAAGTGTCAGGTGGGGTGTGGATTTTTTTCCACCGGAGCGGGGGATTTCGATGCCATTCAGAATGTCGCCCGCCCACGGCCCGGCGGCGTTGATGACCATGCGGGCCGCAATTCGCGTTGTGTTGTCTGAAGCGACGTCGAGAATGTCCGCCTGCCAAACGCCATCCACCGGGCGGATGTCCGTCACCCGGGTGCGGGGCAGGATGATTGCGCCGAGATCGGCGGCCTGACGCGCATTGAGGACGACGAGACGTGCATCGTCCACCCAGCAATCCCAGTAGCTGAAGCCCTTTCGGAACTCCGGGCGCATCGGCATGGAGGAGGATCTATCCAGGGAAAACCTTCCCGATCCTGGCAGGCGCTGGCGGTGAGCGAGATGGTCGTAGAGGAAGAGGCCGGCCCGGATCATCCAGCGGGGCCGCTGCCCGGGGGCGTGGGGCAGGATGAAGCGGAGCGGCCAGGCGATATGCGGTGCCTTGGCCAAAAGCACTTCGCGTTCGGCGAGAGCCTTCCTCACGAGGCGAAATTCGTAGTGCTCAAGGTAGCGCAGGCCGCCATGAATAAGCTTGGAGCTGGCCGAGGAGGTTGCGCCCGCAAGATCACCGGCTTCGCACAGGATCACATCGAGGCCACGGCCAGCCGCATCGTTCGCGATGCCGCTGCCGTTGATGCCGCCACCGATGACGAGAAGATCGTGAAGCCGGGAGATTTCTCTCATTGTCGTCTATCTAAAGGGCGCCGCGAGCCCGGGCGTGGGCGCGATCCGCTTGTCCGTCCCATGGGGTGCACGCAAACGACACGCAAACCATGCCGACCTGATCCCGCTGCGCCATCATGCGACCGTGCCGTTCAGCGCTGCGACGGCCGGCGAGCGGGATGCGCAAAACCTATGTCACGAGATCTCACATCCTGGGATCGTTGTCACCTCCAGGCGCAATTCGGGCGGGAGTACCTGTGGCGCAAGAGACGCGGGTGCAGGCGCCGGGCCTTCCGTGGAACAGCGGGCCCGGGTGATCGCGGGGCGTGTGCTCGCTGGCCTGGTCACATGAACGGTCTTGTCAGGTCGTTTATGGTGGACAGCGTTTCAAGCCTGTCGAGATTGTGCAGCGTTCGCTTCAACACGGTTTCCGACAGGCTTAGCCGTGCATTGGCGGCGTTGTCGAAAAACTTGGCGGTGCTCTGCTCGCTGCTCAATGGCTTCGCCGGAGAACCGATGGGGTCGGTGGCTGTGATGCTGACTTCGCGCCCGTCACGGTGGCGGACGGTGAGCGACAACCAGCCTTTCGGTCTGCCGGCGACCGGGCGGCCCTCGAGCCTGTCCGCCAGGGCGAGGACGTCATTATCCCCGAGACCGCTCACTTCGGCGATGCCGACCTTGCCCTTGGCCAGGGCCGTGGCCATCAGGAACGGTTCGGCGAATTGGGCTTCGACGACCTGGGTCGGCCGCCGCTTGGTGGGGCCGGCTTCGTATTGGCTGGCATGGTTCTCCGGCGGGGCGTAGACGACAACTGCGGCGATGTCGCTGGCGTTCCTGATGTCCAGTTGCTGGCGGGCGGCGAGGGCGGCGTCAATGGCTGCGTGGAGGGGGCGTCCGCACGGGTAGGGCTTGAAGCTCAGTTCATCGCCGCGGAAGGCAAGGCCGAGATCATCCGTCAATCTGGAGGGGGCGGCGCCGTTCTGCTGATAGAGTTCCAGAAAACCGAAAGTGCCGGTGAAGACGCTTCTGGCGCCCGTGAAGTTGCGCTGGGCGAGAAGCGCCGAGAGCACCGCGGAACTGGCGGCCTGCCCGGCCTGGAGCCGCTTGGTAAGTGCGCCATCAATCATGCACTGGCGGTTTCCGGCAGCGTGGCTGTAGGCGATGCCGAGCGCATTCTGCATCTGCTCCGTACCGAGGCCGAGGAGCTTTCCGGCCGCCGCCGTGGCGCCGAAGATGCCCATGGCCGACGTGCGGTGCCAGCCACCTTCGTGGGTGGAGGCCAGGGCTACCCGGCAGGAGACGTCGAGGCCAAGCGTCACCGCGGTCAGCAGGTTGCGGCCGGAGACCGGCCCCCGCATGTCGGCGACAGCGAGGCTGGCCGCGAGTGTCGTGACGCCGGGATGGATCGAGCCGCCGCCGTCGTGGGTGTCGTCGAAGTCGAGGGCGTGACCCATGCTGGCGTTGAGCAGGGCGGCGTGATGGGCTGGCAGGGACCGGGCATGCAGGAAGACCTGTGCTTCGGGTTTGCCGCCCCACTCGTCGAGAAGTGCAAAAATCTGGTCGATGCCCGGCGCGCCGCTGCCCCCCAGGATGCAGCCGTGCGTGTCCCTGATGTCGGCGTTGGTGGCGTTGACGGTGGTGGCCGGCAGATACTCGAACCTGGTTGATACAATATGGTTGCACACCTCGATTGTCGGATCGCTGCTCATCGCTTTTTCCTTTGGTCTTGCCCCTTCCCCACGTCGGCTGCAGAACTCGCGGATGATTGTGAAATCATGATGGTGGGCGGCGGCGTCGGGGGCGGGGAATGAAGAAGTCTCCTTCTGCTTAGGCCAGCTATGGGGGAAAGTTAAAGCGGAAAGTTCGGCCGGCGCGGGGCGTATTCCCGGGAAAGGGGCGGTTTGCAGCCGAGGCGAAATGCCCGGGGTCGTGAGGCGCAACCCGGCAGGGCTGGGCCGCGCGTCTTTCACAGAGCGAGGACGATGCGGGTTTCGGCCCGCGAGACGCAGGGGCAGAAGTACCGTTTGCGTTCGTCG
The DNA here is from genome assembly GCA_047971765.1 of Hyphomicrobiaceae bacterium. GTDB lineage: Bacteria > Pseudomonadota > Alphaproteobacteria > Rhizobiales > Hyphomicrobiaceae. The sequence goes on from JBKDZY010000880.1 coordinate 6,385, forward strand.
GCATTGAGGCAGGCGTCCTTGTGGATCACGTCGCCTTCGACGTAGGCCGTCGCGCACATGCCGCAGCCGCCTGTTCCGCACCCTGGTTCAATTGGAATGCCAGCCTCGATCAATACGCCAAGGGCGGTCTGATCGGGTCCCACGGTCAATGTGACCTCGGACCAGGCCAGCAGGATCTCAAAGCTCGGATTGTCGGTGGCCATCGTGCGCCGGTTCCATTTCCAGCCTGATGGCTACAACGTCCTGGGATCTGGCCGCGCGCTGCGGGAGACGGGAGCCTCATCAGGCATCTGGAGGCCGATGGCTGACAGGGCGTCGCGTTCATCGTCTGCGCTCAAGGTCTCGGCGGCGCGCTCGATGGAGAGATCGCCCGCAAACAACCGCCAGTTCTCGATGTTGCGCCACGGCACAGCAATGAGGATGGGAATTTCCAGTTCCATGGCGGCCGAAATCAGCGGGCGCAGGCCACCACCAGTGCTTTCGGTCTTGCCGAACTTGTTGATGATCAGCACATCGGGATTGGTGAGCAGTGCCCGCTTCTCGGACTCGAGTGCCTGGGCCAGTCCATCAAGGTCGAGCCTGCAGCCGCGGGCGTGGGGGCCGCGATCTTCCGATATTCGAACCTGCTGGCCGGTCGAAAGGCAGTCGAGGATCATGTCGCATCGGGCCCCGCCACCGGCAATCGGTTCATCCCGCTCGAGCAGGCCGGCGCAGCTGGCTCCTGCTGCCGAGAGGCGCGTCCACAGTCGCCGCAACGCTGCGTCTGCAATGGGGCCGTCGGTGTAGGTCAGGGCGAGGATCGGGTGTTCCGATCGATCTTCGGTCATTGTCATATTCCAGCGGCCATTCTTCTCGCGCGAGATCTGCCATCCGAGGTCTGCCGGGGCAACGCCTCAATTTGTGGACTTTAGAATGTCTCTTATTGCAGGGAATTGCGTTGGCTGCATCTGCCAAATTGATAATCGTTGTTCAATTGTTTTGAGGCGGATTGGCCGCCGGTTGTTCTCTTGTGTTCGACGGTTGCAGTCGACCTTGGCTGCTGATCCTGCCCCCAACGGGGACGCATTCATAGGTTGTCCTTGTTCGCGTCCTGTTCCCGTCGACCCTCTTTGCAAACCCGGCCTGCGTGCGTCCGGCAAGGCTTGTGCGCGGCCGTTCGCGGGGCTCCCGCCACCCGCCTGGGAAGTGCATTGTCCAATTTCGTCTCGGGTGTTAGAGGTAATTTATAGTCATGTTTTTCAAGTGTTATTTTATGGAGGGGTCAATTGTAAGGGGTGTTACTTTCGGTATATGATGCGGTGTTCATTGAAATTGTGTGTCGAACATTAATCAATTTTGCGCTCGTCCATGCGGACTCGCATTGTACCTACTGGGTTCGTGACCATGCGATCAGAAGAAGTGGAAGAAGTCCGCAAGTTGCGCATTTTCCAAGGCGTGGCCGAAGAGCACGTTCAAAAGATCATTCGACCGGGATTCCTGCAGCGATTTCCCGCGGGAGTCGATCTTGTCCAGGAAGGCGATCTGCCAGACTTCCTGCATGTTGTGGTTGAGGGACGCGTTGAGGTCTATTCGTCCTATTGCCACCGCGAGACCACGATTTCGGTGATCGGCAGCGGTCAGTGTTTCATTCTGGCTGCCGTGCTTCTCGACCGGGTTCATCTGAAGTCTGCGCGGTCCCTCACGCCTGCCAAGATCCTGCTGTTGCCCGCCGAACTGGTGCGCAGCGTCTTTGCCGAGGATGCGGCGTTCGCCCGTTGTCTCGCATCGGACCTGGCCATATCCTACCGTTCAGTGATCAAGGAATTGAAGAACCAGAAGCTCAGGACGGGTATCGAGCGGCTGGCCAACTGGCTGCTTGCCTATCGTTCAGAGAACAACGGCGCGAATTGCCTGCAACTGCCGTTCGAGAAGAAGGTGCTGGCGGCACATCTCGGCATGGCTCCAGAGGTTCTGTCTCGTTCGTTTGCGACCCTTGTCGCCCACAAGGTCAAGGTGAAAGGGGCGCAGATCCAGATCAATGATGTGGAAGCCCTGCGCCGTCTCGCGCGACCCGCCGTGACCATCGACGATCCCAATAGCTGAGCGGGACCAGTTCCGGCAACGCCTGCATCGATCGGCCGGGCTCGTTTCCGCTCACGTGCTGAGGGGGGACATGCACCCCGCGTCGCAGTCGCAGTCTGGGCGTTTCCGCGTCATCCTGAAACGCAATAATCTGGCGGAGGAGGCAGGAGTCGAACCCACCAAGAGCCGTCTTGCGACCCTCTCCGGATTTGAAGTCCGGATGGCCCACCGGGACCAATTCTCCTCCGTTCAACCGAGGTTGAAGCCGGGGCATCGGACTG
>JBKDZY010000881.1:0-3622 GCA_047971765.1 Hyphomicrobiaceae bacterium
CCCGCGCGCCGATGTGTACGTCAACCGAGAGCCCAACGAACTCGATCCGGAACTGTTCGAGGATCCGCTCCCGCCGTTCGCCAACACCCAGTCCGTCCGGGTGCTGGGTGGTCTGGGAACGATTGCACGCCTCGTCTCCGATGCCGAGGAGATCTATCAGGGATGCCTGCCGCTGGAGGTCGCCTACGAGCGCATCGAGCGCCTCTACAAGCCGTTCCATGCGGCGCTTGCCAATCTGATCGAGACGACGCGCCGCCGGTTCGGTTATGCGATCCTGATCGATTGCCACTCCATGCCGTCGACTTCCCTCGGTCAGCCCACCACGCCGCGTCCTGACTTCGTCCTGGGCGACCGCTTCGGGGTGGCCTGTGACATCAAGCTGACCCGTTATGTCAAGGAAGCCCTGAGCCAGCGCGGTTTCAGGGTTGTGGTCAACCGTCCCTATGCTGGCGGTTTCATCACGGAGCATTACGGGCGCCCCGCGCGCGGGGTCCATGCGCTGCAGCTCGAAATCAATCGCGCGCTCTATCTGAACGAGGTCAAGTTCAAGCACAGCGCCGGCTTCTACGGCCTGCAGGCGTCGCTGGCGCGCGTTCTCGAACGGCTTGTGAGTGATTTGCCAGATCTCATGGGCTGGCCGGCTGCGGCGGAATAGCAGCAGCACCACACCCAACTGGCCCCAGGGGCCGCGGTGCGCCCCGATTTCCGCGCTTCCCTGAATGCGAGGCTCAAAAAGAAAAGGGGCCGCTCCGAAGAACGGCCCAAGTCTAGGGAGGAAACGCCCAAAGAAGGGCTGTGAAAGCGAGAAGCGAACTTCGTCGCCGTCACAATCCCTATGTAGAAGTGCCCAGGCCGAACTTCAAGAACAAGAATTGTGCGGTGCGCAAAAAAAGGGAGAAGGTGGCATGAAGGGGCAACGTGAAGACGGGTAAGATATTGAAATTTCAAAATTATCATTATTGTGCATGGCAGCACTGCAAAATGAGATGATCTGCCGGAATGCGCCGCTCGGAGCTTCAAGAAAAAAAGCCGCCCACTGGCGGTGGCGGCTTTGAAGTCAGGGAGGATACGCCAACCGAAACAAACGATGGAAGAGAGTTGCGCGCACCCGATCTCGACCGGCTGCAGGGTAAATCTAGGGCGATTCCATTGTTTTCCACAATCTATGATTGCATGAATGGGTCGGTTGGCTGTGGAAGACGTGGCGGACAGGTCACAACGCGCCTGGACCGCATCGGCCGTCGGCCAGGTCCCGCGCCGGCGCGGCCTGAGCGCTTTCACCTCATCCTGAAGCGGTATAAATCAGGAGATCGGAGGTGGCGGTTCGGCACGGCGGGGTGCATCGCTGCAGGGGGCAAACGGCAAGCGGAGAATTTGGGTGGGTAAACGACAAAATCCCGAAACGGGTAGGACTTTGACAACCGGCGAGCTGCTGGCATCGGCGCATGCGCTTGCGGATACGTCAGGTCCGGCGATCCTCAAGCATTTCCGCAAGGCGTTGACCATCGACAACAAGGCCAAGGGTGGCCGGTTCGACCCCGTGACCCAGGCCGACCGCGCTGCCGAACGCGCCATCCGTCGTCAGTTGAAGTCCCTGCATCCCGGCCATGCCATCCTTGGCGAGGAGGAAGGCATGACGGAAGGAACCGCACCCTATACCTGGGTCATTGATCCCATCGACGGCACCCGCGCCTTCATGACCGGAATGCCGCTGTGGGGAACCTTGATCGGCGTGACGCTGCAGGAACGGTCCATCGTCGGAGTGATGGATCAGCCCTACATCGGTGAGCGCGTCTGGTCGAAGGGCGGCGGAACCACCTGGTGGCGGTCTGCCGATGGCCGGGAGCGGCGCATCAAGGCGGCATCATGCGCCAGGCTGGAAGAGGCGCGCTTCATGACCACCAGCCCCGAATTGTTCAGCGAAAAGCAGGACGTTGCCGTCTTCGAGCGGCTCAGGGGCAAGGCCAGGCTCACCCGGTTCGGCGGCGACTGCTATGCCTACTGCCTGCTGGCTGCCGGACATGTCGATGTGATCGCCGAGGTCGGCCTGCAATCCTACGACATCGTGGCGCTGGTCCCCATCATCGAGGGAGCAGGCGGCGTGGTGACGGACTGGAATGGAAACCGGCCCGAAAACGGGGGGCGCATTCTTGCGTGTGGAGACCTGAAGCTCCACGAGCGCTTGCTCAAGGTGATCGCCAGGACCTGATCACGGGTGGCGTGCGCCCGGCCGGAGGTCGATACGGCGCGTGAGCGCAAATTGATCTGAGTCTGTTACGGCGCGCAAGCGATTGGCTTCCACGCATCAGCCCATTCCGCAGAATGCGGACTGTGGCTCAGGCCGCGACTGCGGCCCGGGCCAGGGCCCGCCCCCGCGGAGCGCCCGGCCGAAGGCCGATACGGCGCGTGAGTGCAAATTGATCTGAGTCTGTTACGGCGCGCGAGCGATTGGCTTCCACGCATCAGTCCATTCCGCAGAATGCGGAATGTGGCTCAGGCCGCGACCGCGGCCCGGGCCAAGGCCCGCCCCCGCGGAGCGCCCGGCCGGAGGTCGATACGGCGCGTGAGCGCAAATAAATCTAGTGAACGGCGAAGTGGCGGAGCTGCACCAGGGCTTCCTGGACAACCATGCGCTCCGTGTCGTCCTTGGCCGCAGCCAGCAGTTCCTCGGCGTACTTGATCTCGGCGTCGATCGCTTCGCGGCGGTTCTCGCCATCGAGGTCAATCAGATGCTGCGCAAGAACGGTGACACTGTCAGGCTCGACCTCGACCACGCCACCGCGAACGAATGCCGAGCGTTCGCGACCGTCGACCGTGACCCTCATCCGCCCCGGCTTGAGCGTCGAAATCACCGGCGCGTGTCCCGGCAGCACGGTGAACTGGCCGTCCATGCCGGGAACAATCGCCTCGCTGGCGTCGCCTGACAGCAGGACCTTCTCAGGGGAAACCAATTCGAACTTGAATGTGCCAGCCATGGTTCGGCCTCGGATCGGTTGGACGCACCGCCATGCGGCGCATCATCATTGGCAGGACGCCCACCTCGATAAGGGGTGAACGAACGAAATCACGTGCCCTCTGTCGGGGCATCGGTGCCGGCATCCTCGCCGGACTGCAGCTGCGTGCCGCAGAACGGACAGAAGATCATCGGTTCCAGCACCAGCGTCGGTTCGTCTTCCTCGATGTCGGTGATGCCAACGGTGAAGCAGAGCACACCGTCTTCATCGACCGTCAGAGTCGGCTCGAACTCGTCGGCGGCAAGCGCGGCACCAAGGGCCGAACAACAGGGTTTGCCTGAATACTTCGGCCCTGGCGACATGGCTTACGCGGCCTCTGCCAGTTTGGCAGCCTTCTCGATCGCTTCCTCGATGGTGCCGACCATGTAGAAGGCCGGCTCCGGCAGATGATCGTAGTCGCCGTCGCAGATACCCTTGAAGCCCTTGATCGTCTCGGCCAGTGGCACCTGCACGCCCGGCGAACCGGTGAACACCTGGGCGACGTCGAACGGTTGGGACATGAAGCGCTCGATCTTGCGGGCGCGAGCCACCGTCATCTTGTCGTCTTCGGAAAGTTCATCCATGCCGAGAATGGCGATGATGTCCTGCAGCGACTTGTACTTCTGGAG
>JBKDZY010000882.1:0-5348 GCA_047971765.1 Hyphomicrobiaceae bacterium
TCGTCATCCTGCTTGGTGCGCTGGTCTGGATGGTGGTTTCCAACACCATCTCGAACCTGCAGAAACAGAATATCGCGTCCGGCTTCGGCTTCTGGAACAGAACAGCCGGCTTCGACATCTCGCAACGGCCTATCCCCTATTCCGCCACATCGACCTATGGCGACGCCTTCTGGGTCGGCCTCATCAACACCGTCATTGTCTCCGCCCTCGGCATCGTGCTTGCCACCATCGTCGGCTTCACGATGGGTATCGCGCGCCTTTCCAGCAACTGGCTGATTGCGAGGCTGGCGACCGTCTACATCGAAACCGCGCGGAACATACCGCTGCTGCTGCAGCTCTTTGTCTGGTACACGGCGGTCCTCACCCCGCTTCCCGGACCACGGCAGAGTATCATCCTGCCCTTCGACATCGCCCTCAACAACCGCGGCCTTTCGCTACCGGCTCCGGTTTTTCATCCCGGCTCGGGCCTGCTTCTTGCCGCTCTCATTGCTGCCATCGTGCTGTCGATTGCCGTCGGCCACTGGTCCAAGCGCCGCCGCCTGCTGACGGGGGAACAGTTCCCCGTGATGTGGACCAGCCTGGCACTGCTGATCATCCTGCCGCTGGCTGCCGCGGCGGCGGCCGGTTTCCCGATTTCCTTCGACTATCCAAAACTGCAGGGCTTCAATTACCACGGCGGCATTGCCGTCCTGCCTGAGTTCATGGCGCTTCTCCTTGGCCTTACGCTCTACACCGGCGCATTCATCGCCGAGGTCGTTCGCGCGGGTATCCAGGGCGTCAGCACCGGCCAGAAGGAGGCCGCGCGTGCGCTTGGACTGACCAACCGGCAGATGCTGCGGCTGGTTGTCATTCCGCAGGCCATGCGCATCATCATTCCACCGCTGACCTCGCAATATCTCAACCTGACGAAGAACTCGTCACTCGGCATCGCGATTGCCTATCCGGAACTTGTCGGCGTGTTTGCCGGCACGGTGCTGAACCAGACCGGACAGGCCGTCGAAGTCATCCTGCTGACCATGCTCGTGTATCTCACGCTGTCGCTTCTCACGTCGGCGTTCATGAACTGGTTCAATTCCCGCATGAAGCTGGTGGAGAGATAAGTCATGGCCGTTGGAACATCGAATACGGCAGCGGCAGCGCCCATGAGACCTCCCCGGTCGGATGTCGGCGTGATCGGCTGGCTTCACAAGAACCTGTTCTCGTCGGTGACGAATACGGCGCTGACACTGATCGGGCTGTGGCTGACCTGGAAGATGGTCAGCGGGATCATCGACTGGGCGTTCTTCAATGCCGTCTGGACCGGCTCCGACGGGTCCGTCTGCCGCGCCTCCCCGGACGGGGCGTGCTGGCCATTCGTCACGTCCAAATTCAGCCAGTTCATGTACGGGCGCTATCCGGACGAGGAACGGTGGCGGGTGCTCCTGACCTATGCCCTGTCCGCGTTCACGCTGGGCTGGTTGATGATCCCCAATCTTCCAGGCAAGAAATACTTCGCCATTTTCGGCATCGTGCTCCTGCCCTTCATCTGCTGGGCGCTGCTCTATGGAAGTGTGTTCGGGCTGCAGACCGTTCCGACCGAACTTTGGGGCGGCCTGCTGGTGACGCTGGTGGTCGCGTCAGTGGGCATCGCGGGATCGTTCCCGATCGGAATCGTTCTCGCTCTCGGCCGGCGATCGGAAATGCCGATTGCCCGTTACGTCTCGATCTTCTTCATCGAGGTCGTGCGGTCGGTGCCGCTGATCACGATCCTGTTCATGTCCTCCGTCATGTTGCCGCTGTTTCTGCCTGACGGTGTATCGTTCAACAAGCTGTTGCGGGCGCTGCTCGGCGTGATGTTCTTCACCGGCGCCTACATGGCCGAGACGATCCGCGGCGGCCTGCAGGCCATCCCCCGCGGACAGTTCGAGGCCGCTGACGCGCTTGGCCTTTCGTTTCCGCAGAAGATGGGGCTGATCATTCTGCCTCAGGCCCTCAAGCTGGTCATTCCAGGCATCGTGAACAGTTTCGTCGGCCTCACGAAAGATACGAGCCTTGTCCTCATCATCGGCATCTTCGACCTGCTGGGTATTGTCCAGGCGGGCCTCACGGATGCAAAATGGTTCGCGCCGAACACGGTGATGACGGGCTATGTTTTCGCGGCGGTCATCTTCTGGATCCTGTGCTTCGGCATCTCGAGGTACTCGGCCTGGCTGGAGCGCAGGCTTTCAGCCGGTGAGCGGCGTTAGACCAATTCCGGCATAGCCGGAATCGGTCTGGTTTGTTTTCGCTCACGCGCCGTATCAGCCTTCGGCTGGGCGCTCCGCGGAGGCGGCGCTTGCTGCCTGAGCCGCAGTTGCGGCCTGAGCCGCATTCCGCATTTTGCGGAATGGGCTGAAGAATTCTTCTCCACTCACGCGCCGTATCAGCCTTCGGCTGGGCGCTCCGCGGGGGCGGCGCTTGCGACCTGAGCGTTACCACGCTGAAGCGGAAACGCTATAAAAGCGCCCAATGAAAAAGCCGCTGCCCTTGCTTGACCAAGGACAGCGGCTATGATCTTCTGGGTAGAGCTTTGGGACTGGTCCGAAAGCTCAGCTCCCCATCTTTTCGGCCGTCTGCGGGCCGAAGTTCCCGTCCGCCGGGACCCCGTGCCTCGACTGGAAATCACGGATCGCGCTCTTGGTGCCCTGTCCGTACTTACCGTCAATCTTGATGTCATAGCCGAGCGACACGAGCGCCTGCTGCAGCACGCGAACGTCATCCCCCTCGTCACCAAGGCGCAGGATACGGCCGATGGAATTGATCGGGTTGAGGCGTGATTTCACCTGGTCGATCTTTTCGGCGATTTCCTGCTTCACGCGAGCCGCTGGCGACTGCTTCCGGGCAGCCGATTGCGCACTCAACGCCAGAGCCTGGCGCACTTCACGGCCGACGGCACCGTCCGGCGTGATATTGGAGCTGCGCTGCAGCGTCTTGACGGCATCCTCGGTTTTCGGACCGAACTTGCCATCGACCTCCACGTCGAAGCCACGCGCGGTGAGAATTTCCTGCAACTGACGGACGTCCAGGCCCTCATCGCCGGGACGCAACGTCCGATCAGATGAAATCTCGGAACCGCTCGGCGCCGACACATCGAGACGCAGGCGCCGGGCATACAGCTCCACACCATTATGGACGACGGGGCAGTTGAAGGTGGTGCACGGCCCGGAGCCTTCAAGCTTGAGCACAGCTCCCGTGCGTGTATAGACGCGGCTGAGAAGGCTCTTGCCATAGCGAAGCGCCGCCCGCGGCGTGAGATAAACGGTTTTGCCTTTGATGTCGTCGCCCGCGCTCGGCACCTGCGCCAGCGCAGCCTGGGAAACCGACATAATCGTGCTGGCGATCACTCCAACCATGAGCGGTCGCATGAAATTCATCAACATGGACGAACGCCTCCTCCTCACATCCACTAAAACGCCACATGTCGTATAGGCGTTGCGGCTAAAATAGAGGCTCGCAATGGACTCGCCAGCGCTTTGCGCGCTGTCCAGGCAACAACGCTGGACGATGGTATCCCGAAAGCCACTATGGCGTGGCAGGCAGAGGATGGCGGCGCGGGACAAGGATCTGGCCCGTGATTTCAAAAACCAACTCGCCGTTCTGATTGAAACCCTCTCCCCGTGTGATCATGACGCCGCGATCCGTGCGCTTTCCGAAGCTGGTCAGATCAACAATCCCCTGGCGATAATTGATTGTATCACCGACGAAAACAGGTCTCGGCCATTTCAGGTTCCGGAACCCGGGAGACGGACCCCATTGCGCGATATCCTCACCTCGAGCCCTGGCCTCGGCTTCGCGTGCCTGGCGCGCGCGAACGCTCAATTTCATATACGTTGCAACTGTTTGCCAGCCCGATGCACACAATCTACCGAACAAGGAATTTTCTGCCGCCACCTCGTCGATGTGGAAAGGTTGTGGATCATATCTGGCGGCGAAGGCCTTGATTGCCTCGGCTGTAAACGTGTGGTTGCCGAGTTCCATCGTGTGGCCAACCTGCAAATCCTCGAACCAGTTGCTCATTGGTGCGCCTCTCGATCCGGGATTGCCGCTTCGGGGTTGCGAACGGCGATGAAAAACGCGTTGTCCATGACCATCAGGACCTCGCCGTGCTGGTTCATGATGTCATGATGCATCGTGCAGATGCCAACGCCGGGACGGGACCGCATCACCCGCTTGCCAATACAGACGGACCGCGCCTTCAGCACATCTCCGGGCCTGACCGGTTTCCTCCACTGCACCTCGTCGATGGCCGACGCACCGAGAGAGGCACTGTCTGCCAGCAGGCCATCGTAGAGCATCCGCATGAACATGGCGCAGGTGTGCCAGCCGGAAGCGCACAACCCCTTCACCAGCGTCTGTTTGGCAGCCTCCTCATCGAGATGATGGGGCTGGGGATCGTATTCGCCGGCAAACGCGAAGATTTCCTCCCTGGTCACTTCGTAGTTGCCGTATTCGAACGAAATGCCGACCTTGATGTCCTCGAAATGGCGCCTGCCGGGTTCGTGGATGGTCATACCTCACCTAATCTCTCGACCGTTTGTCCGTTGGTCTATTGCACGCTGAAAAGCGGAAGTCATGGTCCTTGCTGCCCCACGGAAGATCCCTTGCCTGAAACATAACGGCTCGACGTTGCTTGCCCTCACGTGCCGGTACCGGCCCAAAGGCGGGGCGCTCCGCGAGGGCGGCGCTTGCTGCCTGAGCCGTGGTCCGCGGCCTGAGCGTTTCCACCTGAAGCAGAAACGCTATATCGTCCGGGCTGTGCTCAACCGACGGGAACTGCCATATGCCCCAGAACCTCCAGGTCAAACTCGCGAAACGCCCGCCGCCCGGCCCCTTGACCGCCGACTGCTTCCGGCTGGACACAGAGGCGTTGCCGGAGCCGGGGCCCGGCGAGATCCGGATAAAGATTGCTTTCGTCTCGCTCGATCCAGCCATGCGCGGGTGGGTCAGCGAGGCCCGCTCCTACATGCCGCCGGTCGCTGTCGGCGAGACCATGCGGGCCTATTCGGCAGGCCTTGTCGATGCGTCCAACGCCGACGGCTTCAAGGTCGGCGATGCCGTCGCCGGCTTCTTCGGCGTGCAGCAGTATGCCGTCGTCAAGGCCCGCAACCGGGTGATCAAGGTGGATACGTCGCTTGCCCCGCTCGAACGCTGGATCGGGGGCCTGGGGATGCCGGGCTGGACCGCCTATTTCGGGCTGCTCGACGTGGGCAAGCCCAAGGCCGGGGAGACCGTGGTGGTCTCGGCTGCGTCCGGCGCCGTGGGCTCCATCGTGGGCCAGATTGCGAAGATCAAGGGCTGCCGCGTGGTCGGTATCGCGGGCGGGCCGGAAA
>JBKDZY010000883.1:0-4349 GCA_047971765.1 Hyphomicrobiaceae bacterium
CCGGCGCGCGCGCCGCGGCCGGATACCTCGTGGTGCCGGCACGGATGAAGCACGGCGGGCTGCTGCTCGTGGACGGCAAGGTCGGCAAGGTGAAGTTCACGGCTCACACCGACTATCATCCCTTCGAGCTGAAGAAGACGCTGCCGGTGGTGAACAAGGCCATTGCGGGTGTGAAGGCGGCCGGCATGGAGCCGGACATCAAGGTGGCGAGTGGTGGGCTCGATGCCAACTGGCTGACGCGCCATGGCATCCCGACGGTGACATTCGGGGCCGGCCAGGTGTCTCCGCACACCATCGACGAGTGGATTGATCTCGACCAGTTCCACAATGCGTGCCGGTTGGCGATCACGCTGGCGACTGCGCAGGAGTAGCGGTTGCGGGATTATGGCCGGATGTCGCGGAGGGGCGTCAGCAGAAGCTGGCGCCCCTCCTGCTTTTGTTCAGTGGATGTCGTCCTGTTCCTCGAAGGCCTTCTTGAGGTCGGCGACCGTGAATCCGGGCTTCCTCGCCTTGTCGAGAATGGCGGCTTCCCTGCGCGTGAGGAGGTCACAGGCCGCCGGAATCTTTTCGGCGGCTGCAGCCGCCGGAATGACGACGGCGCCATGCCGGTCGGCGTGGATGAGATCGCCGTGGCGCACCAGCATGCCATGGATCCTGATTTCCTGGCCGAAGCCCGCGAGATGGGTGAACCCGTGGCTCGGTGCGATGGAACCAGCCAAGGCCTGGAAGCCCGGCGCCCAGGCCGGAATGTCCCGGATGCAGCCATCGGTGACTACGCCGAGCGAACCCAGCGCCTTGTGCACGGTCGACTGCACTTCACCCCAGAACGCGCCGAAGCCGACATCCTGGCCGTCCAGGTCCTGGATGCAGGTGATGGTCGGGCCGGGCTTCGAGGCAATGTATTCGTAATAGGCGAGGCGCTGGTCGCGCGCCTTCTGGCCCTGCAGTTCATGGGCATGGGTGGCGCGCACGGTGGCGGTGCGGGCATAGCCGACCATTGGCGGCAGGTCAGGGAATGGGCAGACCAGCGGCCTGGTGGTGAAGCCCGTCAACCGGCGCTCCGGGGTCACGATCTCCAGCGCATTGCAGATCGTGGGGGTGTCGAACTCGGCGAGCTGCTTCAGCAGGTCGGCCGAGTGGGGTGCGGTGGTCATGCATTCTCCTTGTGATGAATGATGTCGGCAAAGACGGTTATTGGATCAGGTCCTGGACTTGCCCTTGGATCGCGCTTCATCCCACTGGGCCTGTCGTCCCTTCACGGTTGCGATATAGCCGCGATTGTGGGTCGGCGTGACCCACATCTCGTTGACGCAGACATGGGCCGGCTGGCGGGCGATGAAGGTGATGACGTTGGCCATGTCTTCGGGCTGTACCATGCGTGCGAGGGTTTCCGGCAGCTCCGGTGGATCGCGGAATTTCATGATGTCGGTTGCCACTTCGCCCGGAAGGACGACGGTGGAGCGGATGCCGTTCAGGCATTCCTCGAGGTTGATGGTGTGGCTCATGGCGACCACGGCATGTTTCGAGGCCGTGTAGATGGGGCCCGAGACCATGCCGATGTTGCGCCCGGCCATGGACGACGTGTGGATCAACTGGCCATCCTTCTGGGCGCGCATGATCGGCAGTACCGCATGGGTGACATAGAGCGCGCTTTGCAGATTGCCGGCGACAAGGGTATCGATGGCCTCTGTCGTCAGGTTGGCCCACCAGCGGTTGGGCACGTTGGTTCCGGCATTTGAAACCACGATGTCGATGCAGCCGAACTCGGCCATGATGGCATCGACGATGCGCTTCACGGATGGGGCCTTGCCGAGATCACCCGACTGGACGTGCGCGGTGCCACCCGCCTGGGCGATGACTGCCTGCACCTTTTCCAGCGGTTCCTTCCGGCGTCCGGTGAGGATGACGATGGCGCCTTCTGCTGCCAGTGACTTGGCCGCAGCTTCTCCGATGCCTGTGCCGGCGCCCGTAACCCAGGCGATCTTTCCCTTGATGTCGCGCACGTGACCTCACATGTCTGGTATTGTCCGGCCAAATGAAGCAGGTTTCCGCGCAAGGCACCATCCTTTGCCGAAAACGGGAGGCTGTCATGACGCGATTGGCGCTGGACGAGATTGCGGCCATCGAGGCGATCCGACTGCTGAAGGCGCGCTATTGCCGCTATTTCGACCTGAAGCAATGGGATCGCCTTTCGGGGCTGTTCGCGCCTGGCGCCCGGGTCGAAGGCTTCAGTAGCGTTCCTGATGGCACGGATATTTCCGTCTTCATCGAGCGGGTCTCGGCAAGACTGGGAGCAGCCGTCACCATCCATCATGTCACGGCGCCCGAGATCGTGGTCCAGGGGGTGGACGCGGCGCGCGGGATCTGGGCGGTGGCGGACTATGTGGACCTCGGACCCGATCACGTCGGGTACGGAAACGCTTCGGAGCGGGGCTGGAGGGGCTGGGGCTACTACGAGGAGGCGTATGTCTGCCAGGACGGCACATGGCGCATCGGCTTCATGCGTCTCGTCCGCCAGAGAATGACTCCGTTGATGGCCGATCATCTCCGGGCCCAGCCGGGCAGGATCAAGCCCAGTCCTGATTGGCTCTAATACGCCACGCCTTGCCGCTGCCGGGCTCCATGGGCCCGCCCCATGCGGTCTGGCGCGCCCGCTGCCGTTGCTCTTTCCCACGAGACGGCACTACTGTGTCGTCAACGTCCAGTCATTCCCCTGAAACTGCAACCGCTCGACGAGGAGAGATCCCATGACCGCCAACGCTATTGGTGCCAATCCGGCACGCGAAAAGCTCAAGAAGGGAGAACTGGCGATTGGCGTCGGGCTTCGCCAGGCGCGGACCGTTGACATCGCGCCGGCCATGAAGACGTGTGGCTACGACTGGTTGTTCATCGATTGCGAGCACAATTCGATGACGCTCGACATGGCGGTGCAGGTCTCCGTGACGGCCAACGCCTGCGGGATTTCGCCGATCGTGCGGGTGCCGCAGGGGCAGCTCGACATGGCGACACGGGTTCTTGATGGCGGCGCCTATGGCATCGTGATGCCGCATGTCGATACGCCTGAAGAGGCGAAGGCAATCGCGGACCGTCTGCGCTATCCTCCCATGGGGCATCGTTCGATCGGGGGCACCATGCCCCAGCTCGGGTTCGCGCAGTTGCCGCCGGCGGAATCGACCCGGATCGTCAACGAGAACCTGCTGGTTGTCGTCATGCTCGAAAGCCCCCTGGCCATCCAGAATGCCGATGCCATTGCGGCGGTCCCGGGCGTCGATGTGCTGTTGATCGGCACAAGCGACCTGACGCTGGAAATGGGGCTGCCGGGCCAGCTCATGCACGAGAAGGTGGAGGCCGCCTACAAGACGGTGGTCGATGCCTGCAAGCGTCACGGCAAGTGGGCCGGAATGGGCGGCGTCTATATGGACGAGGGACTCACGAAATACATCGGCATGGGCGTGAAGATGATCCTGGCCGGCAACGACATGCCGTTCCTCATGCAGTCCGCGATGGCACGCGAAAAGCACCTGAGGGGCCTCAAGGTCTGAGGGCTTCGCCCAAGGGCGACTGAAGGAGCATATGAGGCATGATCACGCCCGAGATGCGGCGGCTTGTCGAGGACAATACCATCGGGCTGGTGGCCACTGTCACGCCCGATGGCTACCCTCGTGTATCGCCGAAGGGAACCATGGTCGTGGTAGATGAGCGGACCGTAGTGTTCGCGGACATCCGTTCGCCGGGAACCCGCGCCAATGTAGAGAGCAATCCTGCGGTCGAGATGAATTTTCTCGATGTGATGAGCCGCCGGGTCTGCCGGCTGCGCGGGCGGACGAGCTACCATGCGCGGGGCAGCGCACGCTGGGACGAATTCGAAGACGTGTTCGATAAGTGGGCGGAACTCAAGCCGCGCATGAAAGGGCTCTTCGTGGTGACGGTGGAAGCAGCCTCGCTGGTCAAGTCGCCGGTCTATGACATCGGCTACGAAGAGGCTGCGCTGCGCCGGCAATGGCTGGGCTACTACACGGCTCTCGCCGATAAACCGGAGCGGTGATGCCCCTATGACCCCAAGTGCAATTGCGGTGGTTGGCGTCACCGTCCTCGGATCCTCGTTCCTGTCCGGCATTTTCGGCATGGCGGGCGGTCTCGTGCTGCTCGGTGTGCTGCTGATCTTCATGGACGTGGTTCCGGCCATGATCCTGTTCGGCATCATCCAGATGGGTGCCAACGGATGGCGCGCGTTTCTGTGGCGGGCGCATGTGGATTGGTGGCTGGTTGCGCGTTACCTGACGGGGGCGACGGCCTCGTTCCTTGTCATGAGACTGATTGCCTTCATTCCCGACCAGGCTCTGGTCTAT
>JBKDZY010000884.1:0-4979 GCA_047971765.1 Hyphomicrobiaceae bacterium
CGCCGGATCCTTCGACGCAGGCGCGAACTGTCGAAGATCCCCGGATTGCGTGCTCGCATGGAGCGCATGATCGCCTGGCGCTTCTCATGCGCGTCGTGGGTCATCGTCCGACCATGCCTGCGGTGATTGAACAGAGGCGTGCGCAGGACGCGGCCACGGCGACCGAGCACTGACAACCTCAACCAGAACTCCCAGTCCTCGTAGCCGAGCCGCATGTCCGGTCGGTACCCGCCCGCAGCAACCCAGTCGTCACGGCGAAAGACGGCGGCAACGGACGTGTTGTTATCGATCAAGGCCTCCTCGATATCGAAATCGCATGTCTTCCACACGCTCGATGCGTCACCGAAGAGCTGCGCCCACGAGTAGGCGAAGCCAACCGAGCGATCGGCCTCCATGACCGCGATGGCCATCTCCAAATATGTGGGCTCGAGCGTATCGTCTGCATCGAGGCAGCAGATGTACTCGCCCCGAGCGAGGGCAATGCCGGTGTTGCGTGCGCCAGGCAAGCCAGCGTTGTCCTGGCGCACCACCCGAACCCGGGGCAGACGTTCCAGGGCTTGCAGGACGTCCAGCGTGTGCTGGTCGGTCGAGCCGTCGTCGACGACGATCACTTCCAAGGCGCTCACCGTCTGGTGCAGGGCTGATGCCACCGCTTCGGCGACGAACTTGCCATAGTTGAAACAGGGAACGACGACGCTTGCGAGCATCGGCGCGGTCGCAGACGGAAACGTGATCGACATCTTCTCGACCACGATCCCGTCGGCGGTCAGCCGATTACGCTTCGCGTCGATCGGAGCCTCGACAGCCAGGGCGGTCCGAGACCTGCGGGCCAAGCGATGTTTCCACCGCCTTACGCGCTGGCCCGCGGTACGGCCCGCCGTGCGCGCCACGCCCTGCAGCACGTCACTGTATTTCCCTTGCCGAACAAGATGCACCGCATGATCGACATAGAGTCGCGCCCGGGGCGAAAGCCGTTTCTTTCGCCATCGCGAGAGGGCTGACAACCGACCGCCGGTCTTGTCATTCCGGTTCATCTGCCGATCTCCGAAGCAGGTGGCGGCGCAGAGCCTGGCTGCTGGTCGTCGGACCCGGCCGCACGAGGGCGATGCCGGGTGGCGAGCCGAGCCCGGACCGAACTCGCCGCCTCGCGGAGGACTGCAATCGGTGCACACCTCAGCCCGAGCCAAATGGTGAGCAGGGCACGTGACGGCTGCCCCGATCGCGCCACCTGATAGGCAGCTCGGACCATCATGAACGCAAGCTTTTCTGTCTGCCCCTGAGTGCGTGACCATGCGGCAAGCTCGGGCAAGGCGTTGGTGAGCTGCGCCCAGGCCTTGGGCTCGGTAATGCCGCCGTTGAGTGTGAGCGCCTGCAGGTAGGTGGCCCGAGCCTCGAGGCGGACATGTGTCGGCAGCGCCGCTTCAATGGTCCGCCATTCCGCGTCGCCAGTGTGCAGGGTGCGCCAACCGGGCGGGAGAACGGTGTCGCCGTGGGCGCGGGTGAGGCGCGCGAGACAAGCAGCCCGCGCGTTGGCTACTGCGCGTCTCGCCGTGACGGTTGCAGCGTGCCTGCGATACTTGAGAACCTCCTGATCGAGGTTGGCCAAGTCTCCGACCATCGCCAGCCTGAGCCACAGATCGAGATCCTCGGCCGGCTCGAACAGGCGTCGATAGCCGCCCACCGCATCGAGCGCCTCGCGGCGCAACATCACCGCCGGATGACAGAAGGGCGCGCCATAGGCGAGATAGGCCCGGCAGTCGGACGGGCTCAATGGAAATCGCCCACGGGAAAGATCGGCCCCGTGCTCGTTGATGTCGCGGACCTGACCGCCCACGGCGACGGCACTGCGGTGGCTGTCAAGATAGGCGACCTGCAGCGCCAGCCGGTGAGGCAGGGCCACATCGTCGGCATCCATGCGCGCGATGTAGGGGGCGCGCGAAACCGCGCGCCCCGCCTCAAGAGCGCCGACGATGCCAGTGCTGGCTCGCGTCAGAACCCGAATGCGAGGATCACGGCTTGATGCTTCCTTGAGCAACGAAGGGGTGGCGTCGGTCGAGCCATCATCGACGATGACAAAATCAAAGTCCTCAAAACTCTGACTGGTTATGCCGGCCACGGCCGCTGCGAGATATCTCTCGCCGTTGCGGACTGGCATGAGAACAGTAACGCGCGGGCTCATCATTGCATCAATACGAAAGGAGGACTGTGATCAACTGACTGACATCTCAACCATGAGGGACGGACGGCCTACCTCTTATCCAGGCGCCACCAGTCGGCCTGATCCCACGGTCGCAAATGACACACGTTCTGGGGGCGCCCACGGCGCTTCGGGACCGGCATCGGATATCGGCAAATGCCAAAGATCAAGGCGGCACCCCATGCGCAACACTGCCATGACCACCTGTGTCCGCATGTCCCCTCCCACTGATCCCGCACCATCGGCTTTGCCCATAGCGCTTCCACTTCAATCGGAACCGCTATAGTGATCAGCAGTATTCCACGCAACTGTTGCAACAATGCAGCAACTCAAGATCGACGCAAAGGACAGGCTCTCAGGCGGCGAGCGGCCGTGGCACCAGGACCATGGCACCTGGGCCGGCGACGACAGCAGACCTGAGCCGCGCGCCATGCCTATCGCCAATGTCCTCGACGAAGGCTTCACCTATACTGGTGCCTTGATGCTCATGCCCCGGAACCAGACACAAAGCGTGTTGGCGTCGCCCCACGACAAGGCGACGAGCAGCCAGCCGCTCAGGACACGCGACGGCCGACCATCCCGCGCCTTTACGACGAGGGTGGCATCGCCGTGCCGCCGTGCCGAGGAGGGGACATTTTTCTCTCGTTGCAGGCACCCACTTGAGCGGCCAGCGCGGCGCAGCGCTTGTTCACGCTGCTTCGCCATGCGCGAACGACAGCTCGTCAACGGATTGCGGTTTCACGATATAGTCATTGGCGCCGGCGTCTTTTGCCCGTTGGATATCCAGCGGCTCATTTGAACTGCTCAACATGATTATGATCGGTACAATAGCAAAACCCTGAAGCTGTCGAAGCTTCTTGACCGTCTCGAACCCGTTCATTCCCGGCATATTGATATCCATGAGAACGACGGAAGGCGCTATTCCCGCGGTGGCGAGCCTGATGCAGTGGTCCAGACACTCCTGACCGTTCTCGAACAGGTTCAGTTCGTTCTTCACACCAGACGCCGTGTACAGCAATTCCACGACATCCCTGAAGATGACGTCGTCGTCTACTGCCAGGACCGGACCATCCCCATTCACGACAATTGTCATGCCACACCTTCTTTGAACTTCAACATGAGCCGGAATATTCCAGGCTCGGAGACGTCTATTCTTATTTTTCCGTGGTGGAGCTCCACGATGCGCTTGCAAATGGCCAATCCCAGGCCACTGCCGCCATCCTGCGCCGATATACCTCTTTTGAATGGCGCAAGGAGTTGATCCGCATCATCGTAGCGATGCGATGTCTCGTTCCACAGGACGACGGATTTTTCGTTCGCCATCTGACTTATCTCGACGTGCACCTTCTTGGGATCGGTTCCGTAACGTGCCGCATTGGTCAGGAAATTGACGAACATGTTCCTCAACAGCTCCCGGGAACCGGAGATCGTCGTATCGCCCTTGATCTCCAGCTCGACCGCATCGGCCGCCATTTCTGCATTTTCGTCCTGGATTTCCTGAAGCAGCTCCGCCAACCGTATATCGCCTACACTCAATTCCCTACTTCCGACCTGAGTAAGGTTTCGCAATTTTGCTAAAAGCATCAGCATGTTCTGCAAGGTCGTGCGCATCTTTTCCATGTACTGCCCGGCCTTCCGGTCTTCCCCCCTCCTCTTCTCGTGCTTCTCGAGAAGGTCGAGAACCAGCAGCGCGTTGGCGACCGGCGCCCTCAGATCGTGGGCGGCAACCTTCACGAAGAAATCCATATCGACAGCGCGCTGATGAAGCGCCGCGTTCTTTCTGAACGTGTCGGCGCTTCTTGCAACGATGCCGATCTCGTTTTTCCAGTCGAGATAGGGAATCGGCTGGTCGAGATTGCCCGCGCAGATGCTGTCCAGGACCCGCGCAATCCTGGTCATCGGGCCGACCACGAATTGGCTCATGAACCAGATGCCGAGAGCAAGGGAGATCAACATGCCGATGGCCGAGGCGACCGACACGCGCCTGCCCCGGACGTAGCCTGTGTCGAGTTCCGAGATGCGCTTGGCAAATGCATCGGCCTGCAGACTGAAGAACCTGTTTATCGGTTCCATGACCGACTTCTTCTGCCTGTGATATTCCGGCGAATAGAGAAGATCCATGGCGTGTTTCTGCTTGTAGATGCCAAACTCCTCATCAACCTGGGACGTACCGATGGCGGCGACAATATCCATGGCGCGCCGCTCCAGCACCACCTGGTCGTCGGACTTCCTCTTTGCCAGATCCAGGGCCTGGATCTCCTTGTCCGTCAGTTCCACCTCTTCGAACAGCCGGCGCAGCGAAATCCGCGCTCCGGCCTCCCCCGTATAGCTGAGGCCGGGCTCAATGATGTCCCAGAACGGCCGCTCGTAATTCGCCGGGCGGGCAACCAGACCATCCCTGATCCTGATGATCTGCTCATAGCGCTGCCGATAGGCGGGGTTGCCCGTGGCCACGTAGGACCTCGCCATCCGCGTGAGATCATCACTACTCTGGCGCAACTGATCGGCCAGCAGATAGGCTTCCCAGCGATTTCTGGCTGCAACCTGATGCTCGTTCGCGGCGTGCATCATGTACGCGATTGCCGCAATCCCCACGGACAGCGCGACCGCCGTCAGCGCGGCGACCATCAGGGACATCCGCGTCAAGCCGACCCCGGAGACAATCTTCTGCAATCTGCCCAGCCCGCAATGGATCATGACACGCCCTTTTTCTACCGAGAATATATCTCCAAGCCCCCAACCTATCCCTGCGCCGAACTCCCACCATTTGATATTTCCCAAA
>JBKDZY010000885.1:0-1878 GCA_047971765.1 Hyphomicrobiaceae bacterium
CGGCACGCCGCTCGCAACCATCGTCCTCATCACCAAGGAACTGCACTCGAGCAGAAGCAACTGGCCCGAACTCGACGAGGACCTTCAGCTCCTGCGCTCACAAGCCGAGCGGTGCCGCGACATACTCCGCAAGCTGACGCGAAGCCCCAGTGAACAGGATGACCCCCATCATGCAAGCCTGCCGCTGACCCAATTGCTGCAGGAAGCAGCCATGCCGCACGCCTCCCCGGATGTCCATCTCGCGATCAGCGCCCATCCCTCCGATCCGTCAGACAAGACGCAGGGGCGCGAGCCGATTGCCTTCCGCAGGCCGGGCATCATCTATGGACTTGGCAATATCGTCGAAAACGCCATCGAGTTCACCCAGGACCGCGTGCATGTGGAGGCGACCTGGGACGAACGGGAGGTCATGATCACCATCGCGGACGATGGGCCGGGATTTGCCGATGACATTATCGATTCACTCGGCGAGCCCTACGTCACCACGCGCCGCAATGGCGGACACTCGGGACGAACCGGCGAAGAAGCCTCAGGGCTTGGCCTCGGCTTTTTCATCGCCAAGACCCTGCTCGAACGTTCCGGCGCCACACTCCAACTGGAAAACCGCCCTCAGCCTGCCCATGGCGCCATCGTTCGCGTGACCTGGGCCCGCGAGGCATTCGATTTCGTGGAACCCAGGTTCACCGCACCAACGGCCTCTCACGAGCCTGTCGCCAACTTGCCAGCGTAGGCAACACACAGCAGGTCAATGTGCCAGGACCAGGGAATGGTCGGGCATCTCAGGCCCGTTGCACCGGACTCCAGCAGGGTGGGAAGGCTCCAGGGCACCCCCTGCCAGACCCCAGGAAATGTCAACAACAGCGCACCATCCACGCGCCGCACATCACCTGGATGTCAACGCCCCGGACGCCCGCGCCGGGCAGAACTGGCGCGCCGACGGCTTCCGACGGGTTTGCGCGCCGTGCTGCGGCGTGCCGTTGGCGCGGTCCCGGGAGTCGACTTTGCCGGTACCTTCGCTGCCTTCCTGGCACTTCCCTTGGCCGCTGCCTTCTTGCGGACAGCCGTTGTCTTGGCCGGTGTCCTTGCAGTGCTCTTCTTGGCGCCACCAGCCGCAGTGCGCGTCGTCTTCGTGGCTGTCTTGACCTTGGTTGCCTTGGTTGTCTTGGCGGCCTTCTTGCCTCGCCCCGGCTTCTTGGCAGTCGCCTCCTTCATCATGGCGTTGAGACGCTTCTGCATCTCTTTCGGCTCGACCTCTTCCAGGCGCGCATGAAG
The DNA here is from genome assembly GCA_047971765.1 of Hyphomicrobiaceae bacterium. Lineage (GTDB taxonomy): Bacteria > Pseudomonadota > Alphaproteobacteria > Rhizobiales > Hyphomicrobiaceae. The sequence goes on from JBKDZY010000885.1 coordinate 1,273, forward strand.
CATCCACACATGGCCGAACGGATCGACGATCTCGCCCGTGCGGTCGCCGTAGAACTGGTCAGCCGCTTTCTTGCGCACCTTCGCGCCAGCCTTGGCGGCCTTGGCAACGGCCTTGTCCACATCATCGACATAGAGCGTCAGCACCACGCTCGTGCCCTTGAGCGACTTCGGGTTCTCGGCCTTCGCATTCGGGAATTCATCCGAGAGCATCACCACACTCCCCCCGATGACAAGTTCCGCGTGTCCGATCTTCCCGCCCATTTTCAACCGGTAGCTCTCGGTCGCACCAAGCGCCTTCTTGTAGAATTTGATGGCAGAACCCGCATCGCGGACCCTGAGATACGGCATCACCGCCTGATAACCGTGCGGCACGGCACTCTTGGACTTGACCATGACATCCACTTCCCTGACGGTTGATTTATGTAGCTCCCCGACCACCTGATCGCTGCCGATTATACACAATTGCCAAAAGTTCGTCGGCTTGCATCAATTCTAAGATTAATCTGCCCGACACTTCACTTTCACACAATCACTTCTGCTCAGCGCGCTATTGCACCGATAGCATCAACTTCGGTTTCACTCTTCTGATCCGGCAGGAAAAACATA
>JBKDZY010000886.1:0-11386 GCA_047971765.1 Hyphomicrobiaceae bacterium
ATTGCACGCTGGTTGTCACGGCTTTTTCCGGCTCACCGCGCCAGCCTGACGTTGCGGATCGATGCCGAGCATCTGCGCGTCGTGGCCCTGGAGGGTGAGAATGCCATCCCCCTGGACAGCACATTGCCGGTGGCTACGACCGCAGCCGGACAAGCCTTCGCGCGCAGGGAAGTATGGATCACCTCGAATACGCTGACTGATGATCCGTCTCTTCTGGACCTGCAGATGCTGCATGCCAGGGGACTTCGGTCGTGCATCAACGTTCCCCTGGTCATGTCCGGCAAGTGCTTCGGTTGTCTCAACCTCGGGCATGGTGAGACTGGCGCCTATGACAATGCCGATATTCCGAAGATGCGCGCCTTGGCGTTCTGGATCGCCTCCCAGCTCAATCACTACGAGAACCTCACGACCATCTTCGAGGCGATGACGCGCGAGCGCGCAACTCTGCGACAACTCGATTATCTCGCCCGTCATGACAGTCTCACCGGGCTTCTTAATCGGCATGAGTTCACGGCTCGTCTGGCGGAACGCCTGAGGAAGGCGCCCGCAGGTGCTGAAATCGGCCTGCTCTATCTCGACCTGGATGGTTTCAAGGCGGTGAACGATACGTTCGGCCATGCCGGTGGTGACACGCTGCTCCAGCTTGTCGAGGAGCGGATCACGGAAAACGTGCGGGCCGAGGATCTGGTGGCACGTTTCGGCGGTGACGAATTTGCCATTGCCATTGGGCCGATGCGGGGCGGGAACGAAGGTCGCATCGCCGACGTCGGCACCCGTCTGGTCGAGGCCATCAGGCGGCCCTTCCAGTTTGATGACCACATCGCCTGTGTCACTGCCAGCATCGGCATACGGGTCGCACGGGCAAGACATGCCGATGTCGGGGCTATTCTTCGGGAAGCGGATCTTGCCCTCTATCAGGTCAAGAAGAATGGGGGCAGCAAGTTCCGCTTCTTCGACGAAGAGATCAGCGATGATATGCGCCAGCGCGCGTTGTTGGCGGCGGACCTGCTGTTTGCCATCGAGCGCAAGGAACTGGAAGTCCACTATCAGCCGCTTGTGAACACGGTGGACCATCGCGTGGTCTCGTGCGAGGCGTTGGTGCGCTGGCGCCATCCGGTCCATGGGCTGGTGCCTCCCGACCAGTTCATTGCGATGGCGGAGTCGACGGCCTTCATCGTGTCGCTCGGGGAGTGGGTGCTGCGTACCGCCTGTTTCGAGGTGCGGAGCTGGCCGGAGAATATTTCCGTCTCGGTGAATGTCTCGCCGCGCCAATTCGCAATCGGGGATGTTGTCGAGCAGGTGTCGCGGGCGTTGCGTGACAGCGGGATCGACCCGAGGCGGTTGTCGCTCGAGATTACCGAGACCGTGCTCCTCAGCGAGAACGAGATGACGCTGGCCGCGCTCGATACGCTCGGCTCCATGGGGGTTCGTATCGTTCTCGACGACTTCGGCGTCGGTCATGCGTCGTTCAACTATCTGAAGCAGTTCAAGTTCGACAAGCTGAAGATCGACAAGTCGTTGATTGATCCTCTGCTCGATGACGACAAGACCCTGGCGATCGTGCAGGCCATCGTCCGGCTTGCGGAGGCCTTGTCGATCGAGACGACCGCGGAAGGCGTGGAAACGCAGGTCCAGCGGGATCGGCTCTGCGATCTGGGATGCAATGAGCTGCAAGGTTTCCTGTTTTCCAGACCGCTGCCGTGCTCGGCGGTTCGCGCGTTGCTGGCTGCGAAAGACAATGATTGTGTCTGGCTCGGCACAGCGGCGGACACCCTGGAACAGGCCTCGGCCGTCGCGTGAAGCCCGATGGGATGGGCAAATGCGCATCGGGGGCGGTGTTCACGGTGCGATTCCCGATTTCGTGTGGCCCTCTATTGCGTATCGCCGGCGGCGTGGGTTACTCCGCTGATGAGATTGGCCGAATAGAGGGCATCCAGATCGAGGCCATCGGAACGCGCAATCTCGAGTTGGTTTTCGACCGCTGCGATCCGTTGTTCGAGCGCGTGGCGGGCGGCCTGGGCCTCGGCAACCGATGTCTTCTCGAAGCGGATCTTCATGCCCGGCGTCAGGCGGCCAACGGCAGGCAGGTCGGCTGAAATGACGGTCGCGATCTTGGGGTAGCCCCCTGTGGTCTGGCGATCCGACAGCAGGACGATCGGCTGGCGGCTGCCGGGGACCTGGATCGAGCCGGGTGCGATGCCATCCGAGATGATGTTGTAGCCTTTCGTGTGCTCGAGCGGGGCACCCTCAAGGCGCAGGCCCATGCGGTCGGCGTCCCGGGAGACGGTGTAGGGCGCGCCCAGGAATGTCTCGATTGCCGCCGGCGTGAAGTCGCCATCCTGCGGCCCAAGGACCACACGGACCACGGTGGCCGGGCGCAGATCGAAGTCTGCGAGCCGCATCGGCGGCCGGTCACCGGCCTCGCCGCGCATGAGCGGAAGATGGTCGCCGGCTGCGAGGGGGCGGCCCTCCAGGCCACCGAATGCGCCGCGCGGATATGTCGACAGGGACCCAAGAAACGGTGTCAGCGCGAGGCCGTGGGCAATGGCCAGATAGGCAACGGCAGCGCGACCCAGGCCGGTGATCCGCACGGTGTCTCCGCGGGCCAGCGTGAAGCCTTGCAGAGATGGGACCTCATGTCTTTCGCCGTTGGCCTTCTCGACGGCCATGCCGGTTCCGTCTCCGGCCAGTGCAACCGTCACGCTATCGGCCTCGACCGCCAGGGCGGGCCCCATGATGGCCATTTCCAGCCCGGCTGTCGCCTGCGGGTTGCCGACAATGATGTTGGCGATGCGCAGGGCGACCGGATCGAGGGCGCCGGAAACGGGAATTCCGAACCGCTGGAACCCGTGGCGTCCCAGATCCTGCACCGTTGTCATGAGGCCGGGCTGAATGACGCGAAGGCTTGCGTTCATGTGTCCAGCTCTTGGTTTTGGATTTCGAGGGTACCGGCTGCGGCCTCGTCATCCAGTCGCCCGAAGGTTTCGGGATCAATGACCTCGAAGCGGATGCGGTCACCGGGCGCCAACAGGACCGCCTTTTCGCGCCGGATGTCGAAGAGGCGGACGGGGGTGCGCCCGAGGAGATGCCAGCCGCCGGGGCTTTCGAGTGAATAGATGCCGGCCATACGCTGGGCAATGCAGACGGAACCCATGGGGACCTTGAGGCGGGGGGTCTCGCGGCGCGGCAGCGACAAGGCGTCGGGCACGTCGCCCATGTAGGGGTAGCCCGGCAGGAATCCCAGGGCGTAGATATGGTAGGTCTCGCCCGAATGGATGCGGATGACATCCTCCGGGCTCAGGCCGGTCCGGCATGCCACATCGGCGACGTCGGGGCCGAACTCGCCGCCATAGCAGCAAGGCAGATGCCACAGGCGGCCGGCGTGGCGCGACATTTCGAGCCCATCGAGGCGCCGGCGCACCTGCTGTTCCAGCGTCCGGGCGTCCAGGCGTATCGGATCGTAATGGATCATCAAGGAACGGAAGGTCGGCACCAGTTCGACGATGCCGGCGAGGGCCTGATTGCCGAGGGCATCGGCCAACGCCAGAACGCGATCGCTGGTCTGCCTGTCGATATGATCGCCGAACTCGACCACCAGGCTGGTGTCGCCAGCAGGCAGGAAGCGTGCGGTTTCTATTGGCGTTGGCATGCGGACCGTTCCGGATGTCGCGCGAGAGGGGCCAAAAAGACAAAGATTGTTGGCCAAAGTCAAAGGCAATAAACTCGACCGCTCGGGTCCAGGCGGTGGCTGCATGTCCATCTGCGGTTGCCTTCAGCTTGAAAAGGGGTGTCGGATGGCGCGTCGCATCAATCTCAATGCCGACATTGCGGAGGGCTTTGGCGCCTATGATATCGGTGATGATCCGGCGCTGATGGAGATCATCAAGTCGGCCAGCGTGGCGTGCGGTTTCCATGCGGGCGACCACAACACCATGAACCGGCTCTGCCAGTTGGCCAGGGAGCGGGGGGTGTCGGTTGGCGCCCATCCGGGCTTCAACGACCTGTGGGGGTTCGGGCGTCGCCAGATCAAGATGGACCCCAAGGACCTGGAGTTGATGACCGCCTATCAGATCGGCGCGCTGCAGGCGATCGCGCGCTATGCCGGTCTTGCGGTGACGCATCTCAAGCCGCATGGCGCGTTGAGCAACATGGCGGCCGTCGATCCTGGCTATGCGATGGCGCTCGGCCGGGCCATCAAGGCGGTCGACGACCGGATCATCTACGTGGCGCTGGCGGGATCGGAGATGGAAAAGGCGGCGCGCACGCTGGGTCTAAGGGTGGCGCGCGAGGGGTTTGCGGACCGGCAGTATGAGGAAGACGGCAATCTTGCGTCCCGCAGCATTGCTGGCACGGTCTATCGCGAGCCGGAAAAGGCCCTGACGCAGGCGCTGCGGATGATCGAGACGGGCGAGGTGGTTGCGCGCAGCGGCAAGGTCATCAAGGTCGATGTGGATACGATCTGCGTGCATGGCGACGAGCCGAGCGCGGTGGCGGTGGCGCGGGCCGTCAGGACGGGGCTCGATGCAGCGGGGATTGATGTCGTCCCGTTGCCGGATCTGATCGGGTAGCAGTATCCCCGACGGGCAGATGATGGGCGTCGTGTCTATCGGGTCAATGCCTGCACGGTCAGCAGGGACCCCGAGCCGAGGAGCAGCGCCAGGACAATGCGCTGGAATGTCTGCGGGGAGACAAGGGCGTAGGTGCGTCCGCCGATCCAGGAACCGATCAAGGTCGCGGGGAGAGCCATCGCCGCGACCGACAGCACCTCAGCCGTGATCCTGCCGGTGAACGCCATGACAAGGCCGGCCAGCGCCAGAACGATGAGGTTGAATGGCTGGTAGATGGCGCGCTGGCTGGTCGGATTACCGCCGCGAAGCTGCAGCCAGATCAAGGGAAGGGCGCCGGACAACCCCGCGAAGCCGCCGAGAAATCCGCTGACAATGCCAACCGCGCCGTCCGCGGTCCGGCCACCCCAGTTGCCGATCTCCCGCTTGCGGCGATGCGCAAGCTGATAGAGCGCATAGGCCATGAGAAAAGCGCCAATCGATGTCCTGAGCATGGCGGGCGAGGCGGCAGTGAGGGCTGCGACACCGAACGGAATGCCAATGACGCCGCCAGACAGGAGCGGCAGGGCGCGAGGCCAATCGAACGCCTTCCTGATGGCGAACAGGCTGACGATTTGTCCGGTCACCGAGGCCATGGCCACCAGCGGCGGCACCATCTGGGCAGGCAGGGCGTGAAACCACAGGCCCGATGCAACGAGAGCCGTGCCGAAGCCAGCGAAGCCGGTGGTGAATCCCGCGAAGAGCGCGCCAGCGACGATCATGGCGACCTGGGTGGGGTCAAGAGCCGAGGAAAGCATCGGCGTCAGATATATGAACTCGATTTAGCGCTCAAGCGGAATGTCGGCTTATCCGATGCCTGCAATTCCGCTTTCTTCTCGTCGTGTGACGGGCTCACTATCCGGACGCTGTTGCCATTGCGTCAATGGCTTCCATCAGTGATAGTCGCGTTCCAAGACCGCATCATTGCCAAAGGAACGACCTCATGAAGCTATTCTGGTCCAGCCGCTCGCCGTTCGTGCGCAAGGTCATGGTGGTGTCGCACGAGACCGGCCTTGCAGACCGGATAGAGCGCGTGCGGACCGTGGTGGCGCCGACCAAGCCCAATGCGGAGGTGATGGCGCTCAATCCGCTCAACAAGCTGCCGACTCTGGTGCTGGATGACGGCTCGGCGATCTATGACAGCCGGGTGATCGCGGAGTATCTCGATAGTCTTCACGATGGGCCGCGCCTGTTTCCGGCGGCCGGACGTCCGCGGTTCGATGCGCTTCGCCTGCAGGCCCTTGGCGATGGCATCCTGGATTTCCTGCTTGTGGGGTTGTCCGAGCGGAGCCGGCCCGAGGCGCAGCAATCGCCCGAGTTGAAGGAGGCGCTCGCGATCAAGTTCAAGGCGGCCTTCGACCGGCTGGAGAAGGAGGCCATGGCCGGTGCCTTCGACACGTCGTTCGGCATCGGGCAGATCACCGTGGCGTGCGTGCTCGGCTATGCCGATTTCCGCTATGGCGACCAGAACTGGCGCAACGGCAGGGCGAGGCTAGCGGCGTTCGCAGAGGCAGCCTTCAAGCGCGCATCGCTGCAGGAAACGCAACACGCGGACCAGTACTGATCGTGAAGAGCGGCTGGGCCAGTTCCGGTTTGACCGGAATTGGCCCGCCTGTTTGCGCTCACGAACCGCACCGACCTGAAGGCCTGGTCCTGCGCGGGCGCGGCGTACACGGCCTGAGCGTTTCCGCGTGAAGCGGAAACGCTACAACCCAACTCCGTACGGATGCGGGCGTGGAGTGGTGTCATCCGGTGCAGCGCCAGAGGCCGGATGATCAGAGACCTGGCACGCGGACGCCGAACGTTTCCAGCAACAGGACGGCGTTGAGGCCCAGCACGACGATGGCGCCTGCAACCGCGAGCGTGCGTGCCAGTGGTCCGGTGGCGTGTTCGCCCATGATGTCGCGCCGGCTGCTGAACAGCACGAGTGCGATCATGGGGACTGGCAGCGCGATGCTGAGGATAACCTGGCTGATGACGAGGGCCTGGGTCGCGTTGGTGCCGATGGCGACGACCACAAACGCGGGCAGCATGGTGATGAGTCGCCGGAGCCAGATCGGCAGGCGGATCCGCAGGAAGCCCTGCATGATGAGCTGGCCGGCCATGGTGCCGACGACGGAACTCGAGATGCCGGAGGCGATCAGGGACACGAGGAACACACCGGCGGCGGCGCTGCCAAGCAGTGGTGTCAGCATGTGGTAGGCGGTCTCGATCTCGGCAACGTCACGGTGGCCGGAGTGGAAGGCGCTGGCCGCCATCATGACCATCGCCATGTTGATCATGCCGGCAATCGCCAGGGCAATGACCACCTCGATATTGGAATAGCGCAACACCTTGCGGCGCTCGTCCTCGTTCTGGATCTTGACCCGGGACTGGGTCAATCCGGAGTGCAGGAAGATGGCATGTGGCATCACGGTTGCGCCGATGATGCCGACGGCGATGGTCAATGCGGGGACGTCGGGTATCTGCGGCCGCAGCAGCCCGTGTGCGGCAGAGCCCCAGTCTATGTGGGCTATCGCCATCTCGAACAGGAAGCACAAGCCGATGACGCCGACGAAAGCGGCGATAACGAGTTCCAGGGGGCGAAAGCCACGGCGCTCGAACAACAACAATCCGTAGGTGACAATGGCGGTGACGCCCATGCCGGCGATGAGCGGCATCTGGAACAGAAGTGCAAGACCAATGGCGCCGCCGAGGAATTCGGCGAGGTCGGTGGCCATGGCGGCAATTTCGCTGACCGCCCACATGACCCAGACGACAGGGCGCGGGAACTCGTCGCGGCAGTGCTCCGCCAGGTTCTTGCCGGTCACGATTCCGAGACGGGCCGAGAGCGCCTGGAACAGCATGGCGATGAGGTTGGCCATCAGCACCACCCAGAGCAGGCGATAGCCATACCCGGAGCCGGCCTGGATGTTGGTCGCGTAGTTGCCGGGGTCGATGTAGGCGACCGATGCGATGACGGCGGGGCCGACGAACAGAAGTGCGCTGCGGATGCCGCGTCTCTCGCCGGACAGGGCGGCGGAGATCTGGACCCGGGTTCGATCCGCAGCTTTGGTAGTTGTCACAACTTTCAACCTGCTAATTGTTAACGCGACAACTATGAAATAAAGCCTTGGCTTCATTTGGTGGACGCGGCAGAACGTCACAGATCGTGATTGAAGTGCGTCACCTCTTGCAATCGGGAGAAAAAAATGTAGCTGAGGCTTTAAATTAATTCGCATTGGAAATGTCTGGATGTGCGGCGTCGGGAGAAAGGGAAACTGAATGGCGAAGACCCAGCCTCGACCAGGCCGCAAACCGTCCGCGAAAGACCGTTTCGAGAAGGCTCGGCAATCGCAGTCGCGGGTTCTGCTCGAGGACTATGCGGAGATGATCAGCGACCTGATCGAACAGCATGGGGAAGCGCGGGTCGCGGACATCGCGCAACGCATGGGGGTGACGCATCCGACCGCGACCAAGGCGGTCAGCCGCATGAAGCGGGAAGGCCTGGCGATGTCACGACCTTATCGCGGGGTGTTCCTGACGGAAGATGGGGCTGCTCTCGCCGAACGGGTCCGCCGCCGTCACCGGATCACGGTCGATCTTCTCATTGCCGTTGGCGTGCCACCGGAGACCGCGGAGATTGATGCGGAGGGCATCGAGCACCACGTGTCCGACATCAGCCTGAGCGCGTTCGAAGCGTTCCTGGGTGGCCGATCGAGGAAATCTTGAGCCGTCTCCGAAAGCGATGGGGCAGCGCGGGGCCATGGCTCAGGTCTCGATGGGGCGCGTGGGAGAGCTGCGGACAAACGTGTTCGAAACACAAAAAAACGGGCGGGACAGCGTTTCCGCTTTCCCGCCCGGTTGTCATGTCAGCGCATCATGATCACGTGGATCAGAAGAACGCCTGCAGGCCCGTGATGGCGCGGCCCAGGATAAGGGCGTGCACGTCGTGGGTGCCCTCGTAGGTGTTCACCGTTTCCAGGTTCGCGGCGTGGCGCATGACGTGGTACTCGATCTGGATGCCGTTGCCGCCATGCATGTCGCGGGCGGTGCGGGCGATGTCGAGCGCCTTGCCGCAGTTGTTGCGCTTGATGATGGAGATGGCCTCGACGCCAAGCGTGCCTTCGTCGAACAGGCGACCAACCTGGAGCGCACCCTGCAGGCCGAGCGAGATCTCGGTCATCATGTCGGCCAGCTTCTTCTGGACGAGCTGCGTGTTGGCGAGCGGTCGGTTGAACTGCTTGCGGTCCAGGGTGTACTGGCGGGCGCGGTGGAAACAGTCCTCGGCGGCGCCCATGGCGCCCCAGGCGATGCCGTAGCGGGCGCGGTTGAGGCAGCCGAACGGCCCGGCGAGGCCCTGGACGTTGGGCAGGAGCTGGTCTTCCGACACCTCGACGCCGTCCATGACGATCTCGCCGGTGATCGAGCAGCGGAGCGACAGCTTGCCGCCGACTTTCGGTGCCGACAGCCCCTTCATGCCCTTCTCGAGGATGAAGCCGCGGATGCCGCCGCCGTGCGCTTCCGACTTGGCCCAGACCACGAAGACGTCGGCGATGGGGGCATTCGAGATCCACATCTTGGAGCCCGACAGGCGATAGCCGCCGTCGATCTTCTCGGCACGGGTCTTCATGCCGCCGGGATCGGAGCCGGCATCGGGCTCGGTCAGGCCGAAGCAGCCGATCCACTCACCGGAGGCGAGCTTCGGCAGGTATTTCATGCGCTGCTCTTCGCTGCCGTAGGCGTAGATCGGATGCATGACCAGCGAGGACTGCACGCTCATCATCGAGCGGTAGCCGGAATCGACGCGCTCGACCTCCCGGGCGATCAATCCGTAGGAGACGTAGTTGGCGTTGGCGCAGCCGTATTTCTCGGGAATGGTGACGCCCAGCAGCCCGAGCTTGCCCATCTCACGGAAGATCTCGGGGTCGGTCTGCTCGTTCAGGTAGGAGTCGATCACGCGCGGGGCCAGCTGCTCCTGGCAGTAGTCGCGAGCCGTGTCGCGAATGGCCCGCTCCTCCTCCGAAAGCTGGCTCTCCAGCAGGAAGGGATCTTCCCACGAGAATGGCGCCCGCTTGTCGCTCTTCGCTGCCGGCTTGTCCTGCATACCATTATCCCTTTGTTGTGGAGCCCGGCACGGCTGGCTACGGCGGCAGGCTCGCGTTCTGGACCTCTGAGGCGTTTGCACGTTCCATGGCATGACCTGGGGCGGAAGAGCAAGCCTCAGGGCAGGTTGGCGACCGCATCGCGGGCGACGAGGTGGCGCCGCCAGGAAACGGCGATCTGCAGGCTCAGAAGCAGGCCGGCGACGACATAGACCAGCGTGGTGGCCTGGTAACCAAATTTCGGAATCATGGCGCCAATCGTCAGGAGGCCGATCGGTAGCGTGTAGATGGCCAGCATCCTGACGCCCATGACGCGGCCGCGGAATTTCTCCTCTGATGTCCTGAGCAGGATGATCGCGAGGCTCACCATGCTCAGGCTCTGGCAGATGCCCGCAGCGACCAGGAACAGCATGGCCAGTTGCAGTCTTCCGGCCATGACGAAACATAGCAGCGCGAGATACCAGCCAACCGCTGCCACGAGCATGGTGCGCGCCGGGCGGACCCGGCCGCCCAGCATGCTGAGCCCGATGGAGCCGATGAAGGCGCCGGTGGCGAAGCTTGCGACCATCAGGCCGAGCCCGGCCTGGTCGAGCTTGAAGACGTTGCGGGCGATGAAGGGCATGAGTCCGCTCGTCAGGGGAAATGCGGTCAGGTTGACCAGGGCGGCGAGGCTCATGGCGGCCAGCAGCCGGGGCGTGCGCCAGACGTAGGCGAGCCCCTCGGCCAGATCGCGCCAGGGCGAGGGCCGGGTTTCGGGCGTGCTGACGGTGGGGCCTGTGGTGGGATCCGGTTTGCGCCGGCCGGGGTCCGTCAACATGGTCAGGAGCGCGCCGCCCAGGTAGATCGTGGCGATCACCATATAGGCCTTGGACATGCCGTAGGTCGCGAACAGGCCGGCACCGGCGAGGGCGCCGGCGATGCGTGCCGAGTCCTGGGTGGTGCGCGAAATGCCCATGGCGGATACGAGGTGCGCGGCAGGGACCGTTACGCCAACCAGGGCGCTGCGCATGCCAATGTCGGATGGGCGAATGAGGCCATTCAAGGTTGCAACCACCAGGACGATCTGCGGGTCCAGATGGTCCGTCAAGGCGAAGGCGAGCAGGGTGGCCGCCAGCAGCGCGTAGCATAGCCGCATGACCGCCAGCACATTGCGCAGTCCAAGGCGGTCACCGAGCACGCCGATCATGGGGGAAACCAAGGTGCCGACGAACTGGAGCGAACCGAACACTGTCAACAGCAGCACGGAATTGGTTTTCACCAAGACGTACCAGCCGAGGATCAGCGTTTCCATTTCAAGGCCCCAGGCGGTCAGCAGGTCGGCTGGCCACTGGACCCTGTAGCTGGCGGTCTTGAATGGCGCCAGCGCCGGCGGGAGTTTCATGTCTGTCGTTGCCGCTCAAGGCCGCCCGGCAGTGGCTGGCGCGCCAATGAGGCGAACCGTAAGCGTTGCCGGGCGATGTCATTAGACGAGATCGCCTGGACCGGTCGGGCCGGTCCATTGCATGAGCCCCTATTCAGCGGCTTGCGAACGCAAATTGGCGGGCCATTCCGGGGTGTCGCCGCCCAGAACCGGTGTCGCGCGGCTCCAATGCGGCGGTGTCTCGGACATCTTCAGGATGGGACCCAGATGGCGCAGGGGGCCGGATCGGGGATGGCTCTCGATGCGGATCGCGTCGAGTTCTTCGGCTGAAAGGTCCA
>JBKDZY010000887.1:0-3201 GCA_047971765.1 Hyphomicrobiaceae bacterium
GACACGCGATGATGAGCACGGAAACAGCGGCAATGAGCGCATAGGTGAAGCGGGGTTCGGGTCCCCAGATGGACCAGGCCGCGAAGGCGACGACGGCGGCCAGGATGACCAGCGGCACGAACCAGCCGGAGACCTGGTCGGCCAACCGCTGGATGGGCGCGCGGCTGCGTTGCGCCGTGGCGACCATCTGGACGATCTGCGACAGCACGGTGTCGCGGCCAACCTTGTCGGCCCGCATCACGAAGCTGCCGGACTGGTTGATCGTTCCCCCGATGACACCGTCGCCCGCGCCCTTCGAGACCGGCATACTCTCGCCCGTCACCATGGATTCATCCAGGGCGCTGCGGCCCTCGACGATTTCGCCGTCAACGGGCACCCGCTCGCCCGGCCGGACGCGCAGGCTGTCTCCCGCGGCAACCTCTTCCAGCGGCACATCCTCGTCGCCGCCGTCGCTGGTGATGCGTCGCGCCATCTTGGGCGAGAGATCGAGCAGCGCCTTGATCGCGCCACTTGTCTGCTCGCGCGCCCTGAGCTCCAGCACCTGCCCGACAAGCACCAGCACCGTGATGACGGCCGCCGCCTCGAAATAGACCGGCACAGCACCGTCGACGGCGCGCATGGATGCCGGAAAGACGCCTGGGAAGAGTGTCGCAACGATGCTGTAGACCCACGCCACGCCCGTGCCGATCGCAATGAGCGTGAACATGTTGAGGTGCATCGTCCTGAAGGACGCCCAACCGCGCTCGAAGAACGGCCAACCCGACCACAACACGACCGGCGTCGCGAGAACGAGCTGGATCCAGTTCGATGTCTGATGACCGAGCCAGGAATCGAAACCGAAGAGATGACTTCCCATCTCCAGGACGAAAACCGGCAGCGCCAGAACGAGACCGAACCACAGCCGTCGCTTGAAATCGACCAGCTCAGGGTTTGGCCCACCGTCCGCGGTGACCATTTCAGGTTCCAGGGCCATGCCGCAGATCGGGCAGGATCCCGGCCCCTCCTGGCGGATCTCGGGATGCATCGGACAAGTATAGATGGCGCCTTCGGGGACCGGTTCCTGCGCCTTTTTCGCGCCACCGAGATAGCCCTCGGGATCACCCATGAACTTCTCGCGGCAACGTGCCGAGCAGAAGAAGTAGTCGTGTCCCGCGTGCGCATGGCGGTGCCTGGCCGTTTGCGGATCGACGGTCATGCCACAGACCGGATCCTTCACGCCCTGCTCACCGTCGGCCGCCTCGCCACCCTCGAGGTAACGTGCGGGCGAGGCCGCAAATTTCTCGCGGCAGCCATTGCAGCAGAAATAATAGGTCGTCCCGCCGTGCTCATGGCTGTGCTTCGCGGTCTTCGGATCAACGGTCATGCCGCAGACAGGATCCTTCATCACGGGCGATGCGTGTGCGCCGCGACAACAGTGCGCATGAGCGTGCGGTGCGTGCTTGTCCATCGAGGTCTCCCGTTTGATGCATCCACGATCGATCAGCACGCGGATACCTGCCATGGGTATTGTCGGCATTGCTTGACACCTATACCCCTGACGGGTATTGGTCAAGCATGAAGAAGGGAAGCAAATCAGCGCGCCTCAACCGCCTGAGCCGCATCGAGGGGCAGGTTCGTGGCTTGTCGCGGATGGTGGAGGAGGATCGCTACTGCATCGACATCCTCACCCAGGTGGCTGCGGTCAAGGCTGCCCTGCGGCGTGTCGAGGAAGACATCCTGCGTGAGCATGTCGCGCACTGTGTCGAGCATGCCATCACCAGCGGCGATGCCGACGACCAGCGCCAGAAGATTGCCGAGCTGATGGACGTGCTGCGCCGTTCCACACGCTGAAGGCCGAGAACGCAAACGGACAACCATCAAGCACAAGGGGACGTCATCTCATGAAGCACACGCCCAAAATCTCCCGCCGCGCCATCCTGGCCGTGCTGGCCGCCGGTGCGCTGCCCCTGCCCCTCTCGATCGCGCTGGCCGCGCAAACCTCGATCAAGGTCTGGAAGGACCCGAGTTGCGGCTGTTGCGGCAAATGGGTGGATCACCTTTCCCGTAACGGCTTCAAGGCGACCGTGATCGAGACATCCGACATGTCCTCGGTCAAACGACGGCTGGGCGTGCCGGCCCATCTGCACTCCTGCCACACCGCGGAGGTCGAGGGTTTCACAATCGAGGGCCATGTTCCTGCCGCTGCAATCCGGCGCCTGCTGTCCGAGAAGCCACACGCGAAAGGACTGGCCGTGCCGGGAATGCCGATTGGATCTCCCGGCATGGAAGGCGGACGCCCCGAACGCTACGATGTCATGCTGTTCGGTGACGGCAGGGCCCGGTCATTCGGGAGCTTCGTTGGTGATCAGCCCGCCTGAGCCACGCCTGTCGGCGTGGAGAGTCCACGGAGACATCGTCAGCCGGTGCCCCGTGGCGGGAAAAGCGCAGAGCCATTCGGGCTGGACACTCGACCGCCATGGCCTTGTGCAGCGCGCCTCGTCACGCAGGCGCAACAAGGCCATGGGCACCGCGCTCAGTGCGGGATCCGAGCCCAACGCACTGTGGTGCGCCGACTTCAAGGGTGAGTTCAAGCTCGCCAACCGCGAATACTGTTACCCGCTGACCGTCACCGACCAGGCCTCGCGCTTCATCCTGATGTGTGAAGCCCTCCAGTCGACCAGGGAAGCCGGTGCCTTCGATGCCTTTGTCCGCCTGTTCAAGGAGCGCGGCCTTCCCGATGCCATCCGCACCGATAACGGCCTTCCGTTTGCAAGCCCCAACGGTCTTTATAATTTCTCGAAACTGTCGGTCTGGTGGTTGCGTCTCGGCATTGCCATCGAGCACATCAAACCGGGCAACCCACAGCAGAACGGCCGGCATGAACGCATGCATCTGACGCTCAAAAAGGAAGCCTGCCGGCCAGCACAACTGAACAGCCTTCGGCAACAGGCCCGCTTTGACGAGTTTGTCAAGGAGTTCAATGACGAACGCCCCCACGAAGCGCTCAACATGAAGACGCCGGGCGACGTCTATCGCCCCGCGACACGCAGCTATCACGGTCTGCCCGAAATCGATTACCCCATGCATGACAGGGATGTGCTGGTCACCGCCTGCGGGCGCATCTGCATGCATCGCAAGAAGATCAACATCTCGACCGTGATGGCTGGTCAAAGGCTCGGAATAAAGGAGGTTGATGACGGAATCTGGCTCGTAAGCTTCATG
>JBKDZY010000888.1:0-11785 GCA_047971765.1 Hyphomicrobiaceae bacterium
CAGAACCGTTCGCGGCGCTTTTCACGCAGGGCATGGTGGTGCACGAGACCTACATGCGGGCTGGCACCGAGGCCCGACCGGAATGGCTGCTGCCGACAGAAATCAATTTCGAGGGCGACGGCGACAACCGACGGGCCACCGAGATTGCCACCGGCAAGCCCGTGGTCATCGGCTCGATCGAGAAGATGTCGAAGTCCAAGATGAACCTTGTCGATCCGGATGACATCATCCAGCACTGGGGTGCCGACTGCGCGCGCTGGTTCATGTTGTCAGACAGTCCGCCCGAGCGTGACGTGATCTGGACTGAAGCCGGCGTCGCGAGCGCGGGCCGGTTCATGCAGCGGGTCTGGCGTCTGGTCCACCTGACAACCGAACACGCCGTGCCCAAGGGAACGCCGTTGCCGGACAAGATGGGCGCCGAGGCCATGGCGTTGCGCCGGGCTGCACACAAGGCGCTTGACCAGGTTGGGCGCCATATCGAAGCCTTGCGCTTCAACGTGGCCGTCGCGCAGATCTACGAGCTTTCGAACACCTTGTCGGACGCCTTCAAGGCGCGCGGCGAGGGTCTCGCCAATGCCCAGCGCGAGGCCGCCGAACTGCTGGTGCAGTTGGTCGCCCCGATGATGCCCCATTTGGCAGAAGAGTGCTGGGCGAGGCTCGGTTACAACACCTTGCTGGCAGAAGAGTCCTGGCCCGCGGCTGAACCGGCTCTGCTCGTTGACGATACGATCGTGATTGCCGTACAGGTGAATGGTAAACGACGGGGCGAGGTGGAAATAAGCCGGACCGCCGGAAATGACGAAGTGCAGGCTGCAGCATTGCAGTTGGACACCGTCATCAAGGCGATGGACGGCAAGTCGCCCCGGAAAGTGATCGTGGTGCCGCAAAGGATCGTGAATGTTGTCGTCTGATCAGCGCTGGTCATCGGCGGGTTTTGCCAAATCCTGTGGCAAAGCGGCCTTGATGCTTGTGCTCACGACAACACTGGCAGCCTGCACGGACAGCAGCGGGTTTCGTCCGCTCTACGGGCCGACTGCAACCGGCTCCACAGTGCAGGCCAAGATGGCGGCGGTCGAAGTGGCGACCATTCCGAGCCGCGTTGGCCAGCGCATTCGTAACGAGTTGATCTTCCAGAATACCGGCGGAGGCGAAGCTGCTCCTCGCCAGTATCAGTTGAAGATCGGCATCAAGGAATCGCTGAACTCGGGCCTCGTGACGGCCACGGGCGATTCATTGACCCAGACCTATAATCTGCAGGCGATGTTCACGCTGATACGAATGAAGGACAAGAAGGTTCTTCTGACCGGCACAAGCTATGCGAATGCCTCGTTCGAGCGGTTCCAGCAGATCTATTCCAACGTGCGTGCCAAGGAAGACGCAGAGAACCGGGCAGCCGGTACGGTTGCGGACGATATTCGCACGCGGATTGGCATTGCACTGTCGCGCGAGAAGACCTGATCTTCGGGGGCGTCCGACGATTTGCCGTCCATGACGGCTGTTACTGCATCGCGTACGGACTCACTTCTTCAAGCCCCTCTTCCTCATTCCTTCACCCGCTGTCATGATGATCCCTTGCAGTGGCCGGTGTCATGGGTAACAGTCGCCTGCATCCAGATTTCGACGGCAGGGCCACATATGGTTGCCATCACGAACCCGCAGTTCCCGGCATTTCTCAAGAAGCTGCCGCCCGACATCCGGGCCTTCCTGCTCTTCGGACCTGATGCCGGGCTCATTGCCGAACGCGGCCAGATGTTGGCCCGAACCATCGCCCAACGTGAAACACCGGCGGGCGAGATCCTCAGGCTCGAAGACACGGACCTCGAGTCCGATCCGGACCGGCTGGCCGTCGAACTGCAGACAACGCCCATGTTTGGCGGCAGCAAAATCATCCGGACTTCGACTGGCCGCCGGATGAATCCGGCTGTGCGCTCCTTGATGGATGCCCGTGCACTGGCCGGCACGTTGATTGTCGAAGCTGGCGACCTGAAACGGGAAGACAGCCTCAAGAAGCTTTTCGAGAAGGACACAACGTCGGCCACGATTGCCTGTTATCCGGATAACGACTCATCCCTGGATACCCTCGTCACCGAAGTTCTGGGTGCGCACGGGCTCACGATCCTTCCCGACGCCCGGCAGGAAGTGATGTCCCGGCTTGGCGCGGACCGCACAATGTCACGGTCTGAAATCGAGAAGCTCGCCCTTTACGCCCTCGGCAGCAGCGAGATCCACGTCCACCAGGTGACCGAGATCATCGGCGATGCGGCCGACCTGAAGCTGGATCTGGCGATTTCCGCCGCCGCGAACGGAGATCTTGCTGGTGCGCTGCTCGAATGCGACAGGGCCTGCGCTGCCGGAGAGAACCCGCAATCGCTGATGCTGGCAGCCGAACGCCATTTCCACCGGTTGCACCGCATGAGAGTCAGCGTGGATGGCGGCAAGTCGCTGGATGAGACGCTGCGCTTCATGCGGCCACCACTGCCGGCCAAGGCCAGGGATCAGCTCAAGGCTCAAGCCCGGATCTGGACGACTTCCACGGTTGCACGCGCATTGTCACGCATAACCGAAGCGGTCAAGGCGGCGCGCACGACCGGATCGAACGAAACGGTCCTGACGGAAAGGTTGCTGATGGAAATCGCCCGGCTTGCCCGTCAAGGCCTGAAGGGCGGTCCTCGCATGCGGCGATCCTGAGCGTCTTGCGTGGACATGCTTTTGCGTGGATACCTGCCGTCGCCCCCTACTACAGATTGCACAAATTCCGCATACGCTCTTTTTTTGGTCGAGATCGCTAAAACTGTATATTTTTCGACCGTGGGCCGTTTACCCTGACATGATATTGCATTGGGTAAAGGCAGGGAGGGATAAGAATGTTCTCCAACGGGGAGGTCTATCGTGATCTTGAGCCGTGCGTTGTCAGCGTGACACTGACAACGGGCGCCATTCACGGCGGCACCATTCAAAAACCTCGCTCCAAGTCTTTGCACGACTACCTGAACAGCGAAGGCAATTTCGTGGAGATGGAGCTGTTCACCGGCACCATTGTGCAGATTGCGAAGTCCTCCATCTCGATCTGCGAGCAGCGGGATGTTCCGAAGGCGGATCAGCTCAACATGATGGTCCGGCGGGCAGAGAGATATCATCCCTACGGGACACTTGGTCTCAAGGCCGATACGACCAAGGAAGAGACCCGAGAAGCCTACCGCGGGTTGATGCGTCTCTACCATGGTGACCGCTACGCGACGGTAGAGCTGCCTCCCGAAGTGGTGCATTACCTTGATGACATGGCCAAGCGCGTAAACCTCGCCTATCGCGATATCATGACCATTCTCACCGAGGCCGAGAACGCCACCAAGGCATCTCAACGGACGAGCGCCGGCACGGCGTCCACCCGAAAAAGCAGTTGATCGCTTCGACTTCGAGACCCGCAAACCGCCCACTGGTTCAGATGGCCGCTGGACGGGTTCTTGTTCATGGCTCCTGCATGCCTATAGTGCGCCGCATGATCAGACACACGCGGCCGGGAGCACAAGATGGGCGAGAAACTCTATGACGTGGCAGGCATCGGCAATGCGATTGTCGATGTGATTGGACGCTGTTCCGATGATTTTCTTGCCGAGCATGGGGCAACCAAAGGCGCCATGCGGCTCATCGATACCGACACGGTGTTGACGCTCTATCGTGCCATGGGCCCGGCGGTCGAGATTTCCGGCGGGTCTGCAGCCAACACTATGGTCGGCATTTCCTCATTCGGAGGCAAAGCAGCCTTCATCGGCAAGGTCGCGGACGACGAGCTCGGCCGCATTTTTGGTCACGACATCCGGTCAGCCGGCGTGACCTTCGAGACCAAGCCCGCAGCACCGGGCAGTGAGCCCACCGCCAGGTCCCTCATTCTGGTGACACCCGACGGCGAGCGGACGATGAACACCTTCCTTGGTGTGAGCCCGGAACTGGACAACAGCGAAGTGGACGAGGCTGTCATCGGCAAGGCCAAGGTGGTCTATCTCGAGGGTTACCTTTTCGACAGGCCGGCGGCCAAGGTGGCCTTCCGCCAGGCCGCGAAGATCGCCAAGGACGCGGGAGCCAAGGTTGCGCTTACACTGTCGGATGCGTTCTGTGTCGAACGGCACCGCGCGGAATTCCTCGACCTCATCAAGGCCGACATCGACATTCTTCTGGCCAACGAGTCCGAGATCAAGTCGCTCTACAAGACCCAGAACTTCGAGGACGCGGTTCGGAACGTGAAAGGGCATTGCGATACCGTTGCCCTGACGCGCAGTGCCAAGGGATCACTGATCCTGGCAGGCGACCGGGCAGCGACCATCGCACCTGAACCCGTGAACAGGGTGATGGATTCAACCGGTGCGGGCGATCTCTATGCGGCCGGGTTCCTTTATGGACTCACGCATGGCCGGTCGCTGGAAGACAGCGGCCGCCTGGCCAGCATTGCGGCTGCTGAAATCATCAGTCATGTGGGGGCGCGGCCCGAGACATCATTGACAGGGCTCGCCAAGCTCAAAGGTCTGTAAAGCCGGACAGACCGAGGCCGGTCTTGCGGGCGCCAGCATGACTTTGCTGGCGCCTACTCTGTGCCACTCAGCCGGATTGCCGGTGCAAAGAGAGGCACTAATATAAACGCTGTTTAGTTGTATTCACTCAATTTCGGTTGGGCCTGGATCGGCGAGGTTGTTTTCGCCCACGGACTGCGTCGGGCCTTCGGCCGGGCCTGCCTGGTGGCCCTCACAGCCATCGGGCACACCCGGAGACATCCAACCCGGCGCAAGGATACGCTCGCGATGCGATGGCTCGCCCCCTTGCGCAGGATGAGTTTGGCGCGCTGGCGGGTCGGCAGGATATTCTCCTCAAGATTGACCTTGTTGATGCTTCCCCAGATCTCAAGGGCGCGCTCCCAAGCGGCCGCATCTGAGAGTTGTGCATACCGGTGGAAGTAGGCCGCGGGATCTCGAAAGGCCGTCTTTCTCAATCGCATGAAGCGCGTCACGTACCATTGTTCGATCACCTGCGGATCGGCATCGATATAGATCGAGAAGTCGAAAAAGTCCGAGACGAACGGAATTGCTCCTCCACCTCTTGGCAGGCGGGCCGGCTGGAGAACGTTCAGTCCTTCCACGATCAGGATGTCCGGCCGTTCGACGACCGTTTCCTGGCCCGGGACGATGTCATAATGGAAATGCGAATAGACCGGTGCCGTCACGCGTTCCACACCAGCCTTGATATAGCCGAGGAAGTTCAGCAGGCGGGGCAGGTCAAAACTCTCCGGGAAGCCCTTGCGATGCATGATGCCGCGGGCTTCCAGTTCCGCATTGGGCAGCAGAAAGCCATCGGTCGTGACAAGATCGACGCGCGGATGATCGGGCCAGCGCGCCAGGAGCGCGCGCAGGACACGCGCCGTTGTGCTCTTGCCGACGGCTACGGAACCCGCACATCCAATCACGAACGGGACACGCCGATCCTCGCGCCCCAGGAACCGGGAGGTTACCGCGTGAAGGTCCTGCGAGGCTGAGACGTAGAGGTTCAACAAGCGCGAGAGCGGGAGGTAGATCTGCTCGACCTCCTCCATCGAGAGTTCTTCGATCAAGCCGGACAAGGCTTCCAGGTCCCGCGGGACAAGAGTCATCGGTGTGTCCGCGCGCAGGCGGGCCCAGTCCGCGCGCGTGAAATGTCTATAGGGGGAATAGAGCAGACTCGACGTCGGGCTTCCCGCATCGCGCGCTACATCAGGCGGGTAGGTTTCAATCAGACCATTCATCGGGATTGACGCGACGCCTTCTCTTGATGACCAGATTGGCTTGTCCGGTCTTCGAGGACTTCCAGGACGTCGTCCAACGCGATCCCGCGCACCTCGAGGACGACCAGGAGATGATATAGCAAATCCGCCGCTTCCGCCCGCAATGCTTTGTCATCCTGGTGTATGGCGGCGATAACGGTCTCCACCGCCTCCTCGCCGAACTTCTTGGCGCATCTTTCGGGGCCGCCATCCAGGAGCTGGCGCGTGTAGGAGCGGTCCGCCGTCTGGGAACGGCGTTCGCGGATGGTCGCTGCCAAGCGCTGCAGGGTATCCATTGCCATCGGTCTGGTCATCCGCCTCTCGAGTTCTGGCGATTAACCTGATTTATCGGAACCATACACCGGCGGCGTCAAGAGTCGAATGGGGCAGGATGGTTTATCGGGAGCCTCCCCACATGGACAGGAAGGCTCCTGGAGGCTTGAAATCGAGCCTCCCTGTCAAATGGATGCGCCGGTTCAGTGATGTCCGAGGAGACGCGCACGAACATAATCAAGCTGGTCGAAATTGCCATACTTGATCTGCACGACACCGCTTTCACCGGATGACCGCTTGATCTCCACCTTCAAACCTAGGCTATCGGCGATCTCCTTCTCGAAGGCGCGCGTGTCGGCGTCCTTCTCGCGCTTGCCGCGTCGATCTCCTGGATTGTCCAGGGCGTGGACCATGGCCTCGACCTCGCGCACGTTCATCTCGCGATCGACGATCTTCTGCGCCAGGGTCTCCGCATCGTTCCTTCCGACCAGCGCACGGGCATGTCCCGCCGTCAGCTTGCCTTCGCGCACGAAGCCGCGCACCTCGTCCGGCAATTTCAGAAGCCGAATTGTATTGGCGACATGGCTGCGGCTCTTGCCGATGACTTCGGCCAGGCGCTCCTGGGTGTAGTTGAAGCGCTCCATCAGCTCATTATAGCCGGAGGCTTCCTCGATAGCGTTGAGATCGGCACGCTGGACGTTCTCGATGATCGCCAGCTCCAGGACCTCCTGGTCGTTGAGTTCCCGGACAATGACGGGTGCGGTGTGGAGACCTGCAAGCTGGGCAGCGCGCCAGCGCCGTTCACCAGCGACGATCTCATAACCACCGGTGCCTCGTGGATCGGGGCGGACGATGATCGGCTGGACCAAGCCCTTCTGGCGGATCGAGTCCGCCAGCTCGATAAGGTCTTCCTCGGCAAAATCCTTGCGCGGGTTGAGGCTGCTCGAGGCGATCATGTCGATCGCGACGACCTTCTGCTCACCTTCCGGCGGCAGACGCGGTGCATGCCGCTCCCTTTCGTCGGGCTGGGTGTTCCCGACATCGCCGATCAGCGACGCCAAACCGCGACCGAGCTTGCTGCGATGCATGGGCAATGGCGCCGACGACATAAGATATCTCCCGCTTTCTTATTGCATTTGAGTTGTGCCGACAGCCGATTGGCCGCCTTGGATCACGGACGCAAACACCACCTACCAGGACTGATACCCGTCAACAGCGACAGCGGGGCTAGGCCGCCCGCATCTGGCGCTCACGCTCGATCAACTCGCGCGCCAGATCCATGTAGGCTTCCGACCCCTTGCACTTGTGGTCGTAAACCAGGATCGGCATGCCGTGTGAGGGCGCCTCGGCCACCTTGACGTTACGAGGGATAACGGTGGCGTAAACCTTGGCGCCAAAGAAGTCGCGGACGTTGTCTGCGACCTCGCGGGAGAACTGGGTGCGCTCGTCATGCATGGTCAAGACCACGCCCTGGATTTCAAGCGACGGATTGAGGGTTGCCCGGATCTGCGCAATCGTATCCGCCAACTGCGAGATACCTTCGAGCGCGAAGAACTCCGTCTGGACCGGAACCAGGACCGCGTCGGCGGCAACCATGGCGTTGAGTGTCAACAGGTTCAGGGAGGGCGGGCAGTCGATCAGCACATAGGAATAGGGACCATCCGACGGCGGCTGGGCATTGAGCGCCGAGATGGCGTCACGCAGGCGGAACGGTTTCGAGTTGTCTGTAAAAAGATCGGTATCGAGGCCGACGAGGTCCGAGTTTGCCGGCACGATCGCCAGACCCGGGACAGCCGTGCGCAGGCTGGCGCCCGCCAGGGAGTTGTCGCCGACCAGGACATCATAGGTGGTGGCCGACCTGGTTTCTGGGGCGACACCCACCCCCGTCGAGGCGTTGCCCTGGGGATCCAGATCAATGATCAGGACACGCTCACCAACTGCTGCCAAGGCTGTGCCGAGATTGATCGTGGTGGTCGTCTTGCCGACACCACCTTTCTGATTGGCAACAGCCAGGACACGGGGATGCATTCCCTTGCCGGTCATGGGGTTTCGCCTTCTCGTCTCACTGCGGCGCCGCGAATGCGAACGATACGCGCGTCACGCTCCGAGGTGCTCGGCACGATATCATAGTCGAAAATCCAGGACCGCTGTGCCTCACTGATTTCATCGGCGGCGGTGCGTCCCTTCATGAACAATGCCGTCGTGTCCTTGTCCAACATGGGGACCGCCAGCTCCAGGAGCCTTGACAGAGACGCCAGGGCGCGCGCGGACACGACATCCACCGATGCAAGTCTAGCCTGAGTCGCAGGTTCTTCGATACGCATACACAGGATGTCCACAGGGATCGTCCCAGCGAGGGAGGTCTGGCGGACGACCTCCCGCATGAAGGCGCATTTGCGCTGATCGCTCTCCACGAGGGTCACGCGGGTCGCGGCCGGGCCGTTTCCTGCAAGCATAATCGCCACCACAAGCCCTGGAAAACCGGCGCCAGAGCCGAGATCCACCCAATGCCCGGGCTGTTCGGGGGCGAGAGACACGATCTGCGCACTGTCCGCGATGTGGCGGTGCCAGACGTGATCGAGCGTCTGGGGCGAGACGAGATTGATGCGTGGCTGCCAAAGCCGGAGCGTATCGACATAGCGCTGCAGGCGTTCAGTGGTTTCGGCCGGGACCCCATAGGCGGCGGCGAAATCGGCGGCCGACCGGATATGGGGACTGGCATTTCCGGGCTTTGTCCTGCTGGTCATGCGGAGCGCCGGGCCGGCTTCTTGACGTGTGCGAGGATCAGCATAAGGGCCGCCGGGGTGATGCCGTCGATACGGGCAGCCTCGGCCAGCGTTCCCGGACGGCGGTTGTCCAGCTTCTGGCGCAACTCGACCGACAAGCCGGAGAGCGCCGCATAGTCGAACGTCCCGGGAATGCGGGTTGCCTCGTCCCGCCGGAGGATGGCGACATCCTCTTCCTGGCGGTCCACGTAGGCTGCATACCGCGCATCGGTCTCGACCTGGGTGGCCACATGGGGCGGGATGGCCGCCAACTCCGGCCAGATGGCGGCCAGGCGGCGAATATCCACGCCTTTGAGGGCCAGAAGATCGAAAGCGGTGCGCCGGCGGCCATCACGATTGATCTCCAGGCCGTGGCGGGCTGCCTCGTTCGGCGTGAGTGAAACTGCACCAAGGCGCGCACGAGCCTCCGTAAGCGTGGACGATCGCTCGGCAAAGGCTTCCGACCGCTCCTGGCCGACGCAGCCTGCCCGCTGACCGATGGGGGTCAGCCGCAGATCAGCATTATCGGCCCGCAGCCGCAGGCGGAACTCGGCACGGGACGTAAACATGCGATAGGGCTCGCTCACGCCCCGTGTCACCAGGTCGTCGATCATCACGCCGAGGTAGGCATCGGCGCGCGAGATGACAACGCCATCACGGTCTCCCGAGGCGTGGCGCGCTGCATTGAGACCGGCGAGCAGACCCTGGGCGCCGGCCTCCTCGTAACCGGTGGTGCCGTTGATCTGGCCCGCCAGATAAAGCCGTGGCAGGCGCTTGACCTCCAAAGTCGGGGCCAATTCGCGTGGATCGACGTAGTCGTACTCGATGGCGTATCCCGGCCGCAGAATTTGAACATCCTCCAGACCCGGAATCGTCCGGATGAAAGCCTCCTGGACCTCTGCTGGCAGAGAGGTCGAGATGCCGTTGGGATAGACAGTATCGTCATCCAGACCCTCCGGCTCCAGGAAGATCTGGTGCGTGGCGCGGTCTGCGAAGCGCACCACCTTGTCCTCGATCGACGGGCAATAGCGCGGGCCGACAGAGCTGATCTGGCCCGAGTACATGGGCGACCGCCGGAGGTTATCGCGGATGATGGCGTGCGTCGCATCCGTGGTGCCGGTCACCCCGCAGGCGATCTGCCGGTTGGTTATAGCCGTCGTCAGGAACGAGAACGGCACGGGCGGATCATCCCCGGCCTGCATCTCCAGACGGTCCCAGCCGATGGTGCGGCCATCGAGGCGCGCCGGCGTTCCGGTCTTGAGGCGACCGAGCTTCACCCCGAGCTGCTCGATGCGTTCTGCCAGGGCAACCGCCGGCGCTTCGCCAACCCGCCCGGCCGGGATCTTGACCTCGCCCATGTGAATGAGGCCGCGCAAAAACGTGCCCGTGGTCAGCACAACGGCGCCCGCCGCCATTTCGCGGCCGTCGCCCAGGCGCACACCGGTCACCTGGCCATTTTCCACCATCAGGTCATCGGCAGCGCCTTGGACCACGCTGAGGTTCGGCGTCGATACGATGGCGACCTGCATGGCCTGACGATAGAGCTTGCGGTCTGCCTGTGCCCGGGGACCCTGCACGGCCGGGCCTTTGGACCGGTTGAGGAGACGGAACTGGATGCCGGCCTGGTCGGCGGCGCGGGCCATCAGGCCGTCGAGGGCGTCGATTTCGCGAACCAGATGCCCCTTGCCCAGACCACCAATGGCGGGATTACACGACATCTCGCCAATCTTGTCGGCCGCGTGTGTCACAAGCGCGGTTGTTGCGCCCATGCGGGCGGCAGCGGCGGCGGCTTCCGTGCCGGCGTGGCCACCGCCGACGACAATGACGTCATACCGTTGATTTTCGACATGTGGGCTGGTCATGTAGCGCTATTTAGCGCGACGGGGAGAAACGGGGAACCGGGGAAATTCAAGGGAGTCCAGGTTCTGCCCGCGAGCGGCGGCAAAACCCCCATTCATCACCTGCCGGATGGTCCGGCTCGGGTTCCAGGTGATTTTCCGGCGAGTAACAGGGCTGTTTCACGTGAATCATTGTTGTGGATGAAGCCTGTTCTCCACAGTTTGTTTCACGTGAATCATCGAGCTGGGGAAATCTCCAATCTGGCGAATTCGAATTATCAAAGAGTTGCAATTCGCTCGCGTGATAGATGAATGTTTCACGTGAATCCATTGGATAAGCAACTCTTGTTACTTGCCAATGCAGAATCTTCCGAATATGGCGCCCAGGACCTGCTCGGCATCAATGCGACCGGTGATGCGGCCCAGCGCATCCGTGGCGAGGCGGAGATCCTCGGCGGCAAGTTCCGGGGTGGCCTCCAGACTGGTGTGCGCGAACCGCCGGAGCGCCTCGCAGCAGGCCTCGAGAGCCTTGCGGTGGCGCAGGCGGGTCGGAATGGCGCTGTCGCTGGCGGTCGTTGCGTCCAGCCGCGTGGCGACCTCCTGGCCCAGGAGGTCCAACAGCGATGCGATTCCGTCGCCTTTCAGGGCCGAAATGGCCTGCAAACCCTTGTGTTTGGCCTGGTTGACCGCATCCGGTGCGAGATCGGCCTTGTTGAGGACAACAATGGTCTTGGCGGACGCGGTCCGGACCTCCGCGGGCGGCTTCCAGACCGGGGCTGTGGCATCCACCATCCAGACGATGAGATCGGCATCGTCCATGCGTGCCCGGGTGCGCCGCATGCCTTCACGCTCGACGGCTCCGGCATCCTCCTGATAGCGGAGGCCCGCGGTATCGGCCACCAGGACAGCATATCCGCCGAGGTCAAGCCGCGCTTCCAGGACGTCGCGGGTGGTACCGGCTTCCGGGGAGACAATGGCGACATCCCGCCTGGCAAGGGCATTGAGCAGGCTTGATTTGCCCGCATTCGGCGGTCCGGCCAGCACGATCCGGAAACCTTCCCGTACAATTTCGCCCCGGTGGGCTTCGCGAAGCGCCTCGTCGATGGCCTCCATGGTCGGGAGGATCG
>JBKDZY010000889.1:0-1709 GCA_047971765.1 Hyphomicrobiaceae bacterium
GCCCTTTTTCCTCGGCTTCCGCGACCCGGTCGAGGCGCAGGAGGGCGAGGGCGTTGCTGCCGGCAACCGATCCGATGCGGCCGATCTCGGCAGCGCCGACGTTGATGGGTGTGCCGGTGGCCAGGTGATGGGCGCCGGTTACGGGGACGACGCGCTTGCGGACCACCGTCTTGTGCTGCATCCGTGCGACCACTTCCTGCCCGACGAAGCACCCCTTGGTGAACGAGACGCCGTTGAAGAGGTCGAAGTCGGCCTCGTGCGGAAAGGTGTCGCCGATGGGGTAGTCGAATTCTGCCTCGGGAACGCCGAGCCCGATGCGGTGGGCGTGCCAGCGGTCCGGTTCCAGGCTCTTGTTGCTGGTAAGCGTTCCGGCGAGATCCGGCGTCATGATCAGCCGCCAGCCGAGGTCGGATTGGCGCGGGTCGGGGAAGGCCACAAGATGCGGGTCGGTTGGCGGTTCGCCGTTCCAGGCGACGGCCACCGCACGGCTCGACGAGATGTCGGTTATCGTGACCTTGGCGCGCAGCTTGTACATGGTGAGGCGTTTCACCAGCTCCGGCACGGCCTTGGCGCTGGTTTCGATCAGGTATCCGTCATCCTGGCGGATCACGAAGAACGCAAAGAGTATTTTTCCCTGCGGCGTCAGAAGGCCCGCGTGCATGGCCGGCTGGGTGTCGAGCAGGTCCATGTCATTGGTAATCAGGTTGTCGAGGAAGTGTCGTGCATCCTCGCCAGTGACCGAAAGTATGCCGCGCTCCGGCAACAGGGCCATGTCAGCGGTGCTCATAATCCGTCGCTCCTTGAAAGGGACCCTTCTCGTCGGCGCCAATCTGCGCTACCTCGCAGGCCAGTCCATTTAACACGGTTGGAGGCTGGCCGATGTCCGACACGTACGATCTCATCATTCGCGGCGCAACGGTCGTCAACCAGGATGGCATCGGAGAGCGGGATATTGCCATCAGCGGAGGCCGGATCGCGGCGCTGGGGGCGCTGGGAGCGGCGAAGGCTGCCGAGACCCTCGATGCCAAGGGGTTGACGGTGCTGCCGGGGGTGATCGACAGCCAGGTGCATTTCCGGGAACCCGGCATGGAGCAGAAGGAAGACCTCCACACGGGGAGCCGGGCGGCGGTGATGGGCGGTGTCACGGCGGTGTTCGAGATGCCCAACACCAAGCCGCTGACGACCGATGCGGCCGCGCTCGCCGACAAGGTGAAGCGGGCCCGGGGCCGCATGCACTGTGATTTCGCCTTCTATGTCGGTGGGACGCGGGAAAACATCGGGGAAATCCCGAAGCTCGAGAAGCTCGAGGCATCTGCAGGCATCAAGGTGTTCATGGGGGCCTCGACGGGTGACCTTCTGGTGGAGGACGAGCCCTCGCTCGACAAGATCGTATCGGCTCTGTCGCGCCGGGCTGCCTTTCATTCCGAAGACGAGGAGCGCCTGCGCGCGCGTGCCGGTCTGCGGGAACACGACAAGCCGGTCACGCATCCGGTCTGGCGGGACCCCGAGGCGGCGATGATCGCGACCAGGAGGCTGGTGGGCCTGGCGGAGAAATAACGCCGGAGCGTCCATGTGCTCCACATTTCAACATGAGACGAGATCCGCTTCGTGCGCTCCCACAAGACGTGTGCGACCTGCGTGGTGACGCCAATTCATCTCACGCTGGTGGCGCGGGTCTGTTCTGAGAGGATAGGGAGATTGGCCCAGAT
>JBKDZY010000890.1:0-3884 GCA_047971765.1 Hyphomicrobiaceae bacterium
GAACCTCAAGGTCACCGAGCTTCTGGAGATTGCCGTCCGGCGCAATGAGGGCCGTTTTTCATCGACAGGCGCTTTTGTCGTTGAAACTGGCGTTCATACGGGACGATCCGTCCAGGACAAATTCACGGTTCGTAATTCCGTGACCGAAAGCCAGATCTGGTGGGACAACAACAAGGCAATTTCGCCCGAGCACTTCGAGGCTATTTATCAGGATTTCAAGGCCCACGCCGCCAAGCTTGAACTCTATGTCGAGGATCTCTACGCCGGCGCAGACCCCAAGCATCGGCTGAATGCCCGCATTTTCACGGAATATGCGTGGCACGCAGCCTTCATCCGCAATCTGCTGCGTCGCCCGAAACACGCGAGCGAACTCGAGAATTTCGAGCCCCAGTTCACGGTCGTCAATCTTCCGAGCTTCCGCGCTGATCCGAAACGGCACGGCTGCCGTTCGGAAACAGTCATCGCCTGCGATTTCCAGCGCCGCCTCGTGCTGATCGGTGGCACATCCTACGCTGGCGAAACCAAGAAATCGGTGTTCACCTATTTGAACTACATCATGCCGGAAATGGGCGTGATGCCGATGCACTGCTCGGCGAACGTCAGCCATGAAGGGGCCTCGGCCGTCTTCTTCGGCTTGTCGGGCACTGGCAAGACCACCCTGTCAGCAGACCCCAAGCGCATCCTGATCGGCGACGACGAGCACGGCTGGTCGGCAGACGGCGTGTTCAATTTCGAGGGTGGCTGCTACGCCAAGACCATCCGGCTCTCGAAGGATGCCGAGCCCGAGATCTGGGCCGCGTCGAACCAGTTCGGCACCGTGCTGGAAAACGTCATCATCGACCCCGACACCCGGATGGCCGACTTCGATGATGGACGCCTCACTGAAAACACCCGCTCGGCCTACCCGATCGAGTTCATCGCCAACGCAAGCGACACCGGTACGGCTGGCCATCCGAAGAACGTGGTGATGCTGTGCGCGGATGCGTTCGGCGTGCTGCCGCCAATCTCCAGGCTGTCGTCGAGCCAGGCGATGTACCATTTCCTCTCCGGCTACACGGCAAAGGTCGCAGGCACGGAAAAGGGCCTCGGAGCAGAACCTGAAGCAACGTTCTCGACCTGTTTCGGCGCACCGTTCATGCCACGCCATCCCAGTGCCTACGGCAACATGCTGCGCAAGTTGATCGCGGATCATGGCGTCGACTGCTGGCTCGTCAACACCGGTTGGACCGGTGGCAAGTACGGTGTCGGCCACCGGATGCCGATCACGGCAACTCGAGCCCTGCTGCAGGCAGCTCTGCTCGGCAAGCTCAGGGACCAGCCGATGCGCAAGGACCACATGTTCGGCTTCGAGGTTCCAACCGAACTGGAAGGCGTCGACAGCAGGATCCTGAACCCGCGCGAGACGTGGGCCGACAAGGCAGCCTATGATGCAACCGCCAGGAGCCTCGTCGAGATGTTCAACAGCAATTTCGCCAAGTTCGTGGCGCACGTGGATGCCGATGTGAAGCAGGCAGCACCAAGCGTGCAGTTGGCCGCCGAATAACACCGCCGGCGTTTCGAACTACGTTACCGGTTTCCCGAACCACGCCCGCCAATTCTAGTGGCGGGCGCTTTTGTTTTTCGCTTTCCTTTGCATCAATTCCGGCCATTCCAGAGAAGTCTTTTCCCTCGCGTTTCTAAATGGATAACGCGCACCGCAGGCCTGGCGGAAAGCGCGGTAAAACAATGCCGGGAAATCGAATCACACTTCTGGGGCCTTGACAAATTCATGGACCAAATGTGTCATTGGCCGCAGCAAGCCCATTTCCGTTGCGCCCAGGCGTCAAAATAAAACAAAGGTTTGCGGTCCCGCAAAAGGGACCTCAAGGGAGGAAACTACGTGACTGGAACGTGCCGTTTTTGCGGTTGCGAATCTGTGTCTTTCTCTCTCGGTTGCCGCAGGGCGAAAGGCCTTTCGCGATGACTGGCGAAGCCGTTGCGCGCCAGGCTGGCGTGAGCCCCATGCTCGCGGTTGAAGGGGTTGCCAAGAGGTTTGGCGGCGTGGTGGCATCGGCCGGCGTATCGATGAATGTACCGAAAGGGAAAATACTTTCGGTCATCGGTCCCAACGGTGCCGGCAAGACATCCCTCATCAATATGATTTCCGGTTTCTACAAACCGGATACCGGACGGGTGCTTCTGGACGGGCAGGAAATAACCCATTTCCGGCCCTATCAGATCGCCGCCCTGGGCGTGGCCCGCACATTCCAGAATATCGCGCTCTTTTCCGGCCTGACAGTCCTCGACAATCTCATGCTTGGCCGCCACGTCCGCATGCGGTCAGGTGTTTTCTCCAGCGTCCTCTATTGGGGCCCGGCGCAAAGGGAGGAAATCGCAAATCGCGAGATCTGCGAGGAGATCATCGAGTTCCTGAAACTGGAGGATCTGCGCAAGATGCAGACAGCCTCCCTTGCCTACGGTCTGCGCAAGCGTGTCGAACTCGGCCGCGCGCTGGCCCTGGAACCCAAGCTGCTGCTGCTCGACGAGCCGATGGGCGGCATGAACCAGGAAGAGAAAGAGGATATGGCCCGCTACATCCTCGACGTGAACGGCGAGCGAGGCGTGACCGTCGTCCTCATCGAACACGACATGGGCGTCGTGATGGATATTTCCGACTACGTGGTCGTGCTGGATCGGGGAAGAAAGATCGCGGAAGGCACCCCAGCCGAAGTGCAGGCTGATCCCGCCGTCATTGCCGCCTACCTCGGCACCAAGGGAGGAGCCGACGAATGAGCCTCCTCGACAACACCGAAACCGACACCCTTCCGAAGCTGCTCGGCCACAACGCCCGGACACATTCGAACGAGCCCGCCATGCGCGCCAAGGACCGCGGCATTTGGCAAACCATGAGTTGGCGGCAGGCGCTGACCTTCATGCGCGATTTCTCGCTCGGTCTCGGCGAACTTGGCTTCGAGCGTGGCGGCAAACTCGCCGTCGTTGGCGACAACCGTCCCGCCCTCTACCTCGCCCAGCTCGCTGCCCAGGCCCGCGGCGGTATAGCCGTGCCGCTGTACCAGGACGCAATCGCGACCGAACTTGTCTACGTCCTCAACCATGCCGAGATCTCCATCATCGTCGCCGAGGACCAGGAGCAGGTCGACAAGATCCTGTCGCTCCAGGAGCAACTGCCGCACCTCCGGTGGATCATCTTCGAGGACCCCCGCGGCCTGACCGACTACGAAGACGCCATCCTGAAATCCGTTGAAGACATCCTGGAACTCGGCCACGCATCCCCCGGCGGCGATGCTGATTTTACGCGCGAACTGCAGGCAGGCAACGGCGATGACATCGCGATGATCGCCTACACGTCCGGCACCACAGGACGGCCGAAAGGGGTCCTGCTTTCGCACGCCAACATGATCGGCACGGCGGAAAACTACGTCACGGGCGAGCGGGTCCAGCGCGGCGACAACTGGCTGGCGTTCCTGCCCATGGCCTGGGTCGGCGACACCATGTACTCGCTCGGCGTGTCGTTGGTCACGGGTGCCGTCGTCAATTGTCCGGAAAGTCCCGAAACCGTTCAACGGGACTTGCGTGAGCTTGGCCCCTCGATTGTCCTGGCCCCGCCGCGGATCTGGGAGAACCTGCTCACCCAGCTGCAGGTCAGGGCGGCTGATGCCTCGCCCCTCAAGCGCCATCTCTACACCTACTTCATCAATCTTGCGCGGGAGCGCGAACTCCTCGTGCAAGACGGCAAGCCTGTTCCCGCTTGGATGCGGCTTACCTATGCGCTCGGCAACGTCGTCATCTATGCCCCCCTGCGTGATCTGATCGGTTTCGGCAAGACACGTTGGGCGGTGACGGGCGGCGCGCCACTGGGGCCGGACACGTTTCGCTTCTTCCGG
>JBKDZY010000891.1:0-3801 GCA_047971765.1 Hyphomicrobiaceae bacterium
CCATTCAAGGCAGATAGACTTTCGCCAGCACGGGGGTAGCCCTCCCGGGAAAGACTAGCCTTAACAACCACACCGACACACGATCACCGAGCCATGGCTTCGCGCGACGACATTGCCATCGAGATCACGCCGCAGGTGCTGCTCAAGGCCTATGCGTGCGGCATCTTTCCGATGGCCGAAAGCGCCGACGATCCAGCACTCTACTGGATCGAGCCCCATGCGCGCGGCCTGCTGCCGCTGGATGACGTCCATATTCCCAAACGGCTGGCTCGCACGATCCGGTCCGGCCGGTACGAAGTGCGCATCAATACCGATTTCAAGGGCGTCATCGGAGGGTGCGCGGCGTCGCGGCCAGGTCGCCGGTCGACATGGATCAACGCCCGCATCTGCAATCTCTATGGTGCACTGTTCGACGAGGGTCATTGCCACACGGTCGAAACCTATCTCGACGGCAAACTTGTCGGTGGCCTCTATGGCGTTGCACTCGCCGGGGCCTTTTTTGGCGAGAGCATGTTCTCGACGGAGCGGGACGCCAGCAAGATTGCGCTGATCTACCTGGTTGCGCGGCTGGTGGCTGGCGGGTTCACGCTGCTCGACACGCAGTTCGTGACCGACCATCTGCGCCAGTTCGGCACCATCGAGGTGGACCGCACGCATTTCCATGCCCTGCTTTCGAAGGCGCTGGAGACCAAAGCGGATTTCCTTTCCCTCGATCCATTGGTACCGGCAACGGACGTGCTCGCGCTGGCCCGCGGCTACGAACATCAACCGCTGGCGTCCTGATCCGCGTCCGCGCCGAAAAGGCAAGCCCCATCGCGTTGGCGCTCGTTTGCGGCGCAACTGCGGACAGGCAATGAACCTCTCCTAAACACATCGTTCAGAACGAATTCAGCGCCACCCTTGTAATTCTGGCGGCACGCTCAGCGAAACGGACAACAGACAAAGCGCTGAGCCACCGTTTCAGCCACCAGACGTTTCGGACAGCCACGCCTACAAGGATTGCCGCCATGAAGATCGTTCTTTTCGCTGCCGCTGCTCTTGCCATGACGACGACAATGACAGCCGCCCACAGCCCGCAACCGCGCCACCTCGGGTATGGTTCCAGCACGAATGCCACCCACCGCATCGATCAGCGCCAGGACAGGCAGGCCGTTCGCATTCGCAACGGCGTCAGGTCGGGCCAGATCACCCGGCGGGAGGCACGAAACCTGAAGAGCGAGCAGGCCTACATTCGCCATCTCGAGCGTACAGCGAAGCGCGATGGGCACATCTCGCACCGCGAGGCGCGGCGGATCGCATCCGCGCAGAAGGCTGCGAGCCGCCACATCGCCCGGGAGCGCAACGACTCCCAGATGCGAAAGCGCGGTCTCTGGCACCGCCGCTGGTGGTAACGCCCGCCCCTGCGCGCCCCGCACGTCGGCGACGGTTGACCGCCGCTGCTGCACTCTCTCCAATGTCCTCAGGTCGCCGCTCGTCCCGGCGACCTTTTTTTTCTCCTGACAGACGCAACCGTTACGCGGCCTGGCGGGCGTCCTCGCGGATCATCGAGGACGCCTTCTCGGCGATCATGATGGTGGGTGCGTTGGTATTTCCGGTCGTGACCAACGGCATGATCGAGGCGTCAACCACGCGCAGCCCTTTCAATCCGCGCACCCGAAGACGTGAGTCGACGACGGCCTGCGGATCCTCGCCCATCCGGCAGGTGCCGACCGGGTGATAGATGGTGGTGCCGAAGTTCTTCACGTAATCAAGCAACTGCTGCTCGGTGCTGACCTCGGGGCCCGGCACGATCTCGGCCTGCGCCTCGCTCTTGAAAGCCGGTTGCGCGAAGATCCGGCGGGCCTGTTCGATGCCAGCCAGCATGACGCGGGCGTCATTGGGCTCGGAGAGGTAGTTGGGTTGTATCACCGGGCGATCATAAGGATCGGCCGACCTGGCCATGATGGTGCCGCGGCTTTCCGGGCGCGCGATGCTGACCGCGATGGTGGCGCCCGGCTTTTTCTCCAGGGCGCCGAACTTTGCCGGGTCGTAGCTCGCCGGCGAGAACAGGAGCTGGATGTCAGGGCTTGCGAGACCATCCCGGCTGCGGGTGAAGCATTGGGCGGACGAGACGCCGAACGTCAACGCGCCGTTGCCCAATGTCAGCCACTTGCCGATCTCTCCCATCAACGGCAGACCGCGCGACAACTGATTGATTGACCTTCCCTTTACACGCTGCGACACGCGCGCAACGTAGTGGTCGGAAAGGTTGCGTCCGACGCCGGACAAGTCGTGCAGCACCTCGACACCGATGGATTTCAGGTGCTCGGCCGGCCCAATGCCCGAGACCTGCAACAGATGCGGGGAGTTCACGCTGCCCGACGACACGATGACTTCGCGCCGCGCCTTGAGGTCAATCTCCCGGCCCATCTGGTCGATGCGCACGCCCTTGGCTTCGCGACCTTCCAGGATGATCCTGAGCGCGGTGGCGTTGGTCAGGATGCGGACACCCTGGCGCTTGCGGGCATTGCGCAGGAACGTCTGCGCTGTCGAGCCGCGGAAACGACCATTACGGGACATCTGCGAATAGCCGACGCCGTCTGCCGGGGTCTTGCCGGACAGATCCTTGACGAAGGGATGGCCCGCCTGCTTCGCGGCCTCCACAAAACAATGCGTGAGCGGCAGGATGGTGCGGTAGTCCTCGACCAGGAGCGGGCCAGACTTGCCGCGATAGACGTTCTCGCCCGGGCCGTAGCGTTCCAGCGATTTGAAGAACGGCAGGCAATCGTCATAGCTCCAGCCACGACAGCCCATTTGCGCCCAGCCATCGAAGTCCGCTGGATTGCCACGCACGAACAACATGCCGTTGATGGACGACGATCCGCCCAGCACGCGCCCGCGCGGCCAGTGAATGGCACGGTTGCCGGATTTTGCGTCTGGCTCCGTCGCATAATTCCAGTTGACCAACGGGTTGTAGAGCAGTTTCAGGATGCCGGCCGGCACATGGATGAAGGGATGCAGATCGCGGGGGCCAGCCTCCACAAGAATGACGCTCGCCCCATCAGCGGAGAGCCGATCTGCCAGCACACAACCGGCCGAGCCCGCCCCGACAATCACATAGTCCGCTTCCATTGCCACCCTCCTCAACTCCCTATTGGTCTCCCCGTCACACTGGCGAGCCAGCACCAATTCGGCAGGCATAACAGCTCCGGTTCCCCATTCAGATAGCGGCCCTGCGCGCCCGCCTCAATCACATATGTCCGCTCCATGAGCGTCAGTCATGGTCGCGCAAAACGCGAATCGATTGTCAATGGGACAGCTTAACGCCATGAGCTGGCGCTCAAATCCGGCCGTCGGTTGCAGATGACTACAGGCCTGAATCAAGTTCCGGAAAGCCTTTATCGGTGCAGTTTTTCGCCCACGGCAGCGCTCCGACCTTCGGCCCGATCCTGCGCGACTCCCTACGTCTCGCCTTGTAGGTGAATATTTCCTGAACATCGTATTCAAACAACGTTCAAATGCAGCTCGCTACTCTGCAGGCATAGATCGAGAGGACGGAGCATTTCACCCATGTCAATCACCAGACTCGTCATTTTCGCAGCTGCCGCCATCGCCGTTTCCGGCACATCGGCTCTCGCTCATTCTTCACGCGGGATCGACAAGACCCAGGCCTGGCAGGCGCGCCAGATCCAGGACGGGCGCGACAACGGTCAACTCACCCGGCGCGAGTACCGCAACCTGGTTCAGGAGCAGAACCGCATTTCGCACCTGGAGCATAAACTCAAGCGCCGCGGCCTCACTGGCCGGGCGGTTCGGGTTCTC
>JBKDZY010000892.1:0-7671 GCA_047971765.1 Hyphomicrobiaceae bacterium
GTTTCTCACCTACCTCGTGCCCGAGACACTCCTCTTCATCCCGCTGTTCAAGATGATGGCAATGTTCCGGGAATTCACCGGGATCGAGCTGATCAACAGATGGTGGGTGCTTCTCATCCTCTATCCCACACTGACAGTACCGTTCTGCACCTAGATCATGATCGGCTACTTCTCGTCCATCCCGAAGGAACTGGACGAGGCAGCCCTGATCGACGGCGCAACGTGGTTCCAGACATTGACCCGCATCTTCATTCCCGTCGCTCTGCCGGGGCTCATTGCTGCAACCATTTTCGCATTCACCGTCAGCTGGGCACAGTTCCTCTACCCACTCGCCTTTACGACATCGACAGACCAGTTGGTGATGCCCGTCGGCATCGTGACCACGCTGATCAAGGGCGACGTGTTCAACTGGGGACAGATCATGACCGGTGCCCTGCTAGGCGCCGCTCCCCCGCTGATCATCTACGCCTTCCTGATGGACTATTATATTGCCGGCCTGACAGCCGGTGCGACGAAAGGATGAGGGCACCCAATGGCCGAGGTAAATCTTCGCAAAATTGTCAAGAAATACGATGACGTGCTCGCAGTTCGCGGCATCGACCTGCAGATCAAGGATCAGGAATTTGTCGTTCTTGTCGGCCCGTCCGGCTGCGGCAAGTCGACGACGCTTCGCATGATCGCTGGTCTGGAGGACATTAGCGGCGGCGAGATCGCCATTGACGATATTGTCGTCAATGACGTCCCGCCCAAGGATCGCGACATCGCCATGGTGTTCCAGAACTATGCGCTCTACCCGCATATGACGGTCGCCGAGAACATGTCGTTCGGTCTCCGGCTCAAGCGGTTCCCGAAAGCCGAGATCAAGTCACGCGTGGACGAGGCTGCGCGCATTCTCGACATCGTGGAACTGCTGGACCGCAAGCCCAAGCAGCTCTCGGGCGGCCAGCGCCAGCGCGTCGCCATGGGGCGCGCCATCGTGCGCAACCCGAAAGTGTTCCTGTTCGACGAGCCGCTGTCCAACCTTGACGCCAAGCTGCGCGTCCAGATGCGCACCGAGATCAAGCGCGTGCACCAGAAGGTGCCTGTCACCACCGTCTACGTCACGCACGACCAGGTGGAGGCGATGACGTTGGCGGACCGCGTGGTCGTGATGAACAACGGCAACATCGAGCAGATCGGCGCGCCGACCGAGCTCTATG
This sequence comes from Hyphomicrobiaceae bacterium, assembly GCA_047971765.1. Classification (GTDB taxonomy): domain Bacteria; phylum Pseudomonadota; class Alphaproteobacteria; order Rhizobiales; family Hyphomicrobiaceae. Next base: position 1,200 of record JBKDZY010000892.1, read on the forward strand.
ATCATCCCGCGACCCGCTTTGTTGCCGGTTTCATTGGCTCACCGTCCATGAACTTCGTGCCTTGCGCGCTGGAAAACAAAAGCGGCCAGTTGCAGGTGCGTGTGGACAAGGACATCGCGTTCCCGATCCCGGCGGAGAGAGCCAGCCGGTATGCCGACCACAAGGCGAATGGCAAGCTGCTGCTGGGCCTGAGACCCGAGCACATTACCGAGCACCGCGCCAACGCTGGCCCGAACCACGTCCCCTTCAAGGCCAACCTCGACGTGACCGAACCGATGGGCATGGAGACCTATGTCTATTTTGGCCTCAACGGCACGCAGATCTGCGGCCGCGTCGCACCCAAGGCGGGAGCACATGAAGGCCAGCCCATGCAGCTCTGTGCCGACCTCAACAACATGCACCTGATCGACGACGCATCGGGCCGCGTGATCTAGCCGCGCAGCATCAAGGTACGTGACGATTGAGTGTGGGCCTGGAACAGCGTGTTCCAGGCCCACATGTTTGAGTGACACATGCCCGTTGAAATGACTCCAGGCCGACAGTTTTTCGGGCATGCACACCCATCGCACCAGCAGTGGAACACTGGTAGAAGGAGGGCAGAACACCAGCACCTCTCCCGACAGCCCATCATGTTGAATTCCGCCATCATGCACGCCCGCTCACCCTTGCGCACCATCGTCGCAGCCCTGTCGGGTTTGCTTTTCCTCGCACACGCAACGCCAGGCGCAGCCACGGAACCGCGCGTCACTCACCTCGAGCCCGCTTCCCCGGGCCGCATCCTTTTTGTCGGCAACAGCTACCTCTACTACAACGACAGCCTGCACAATCATGTCAGGCGCATGGTCATCGCAGCGGGCCTCCACGCGGCCAAGGATGTCCAGTTCAAGTCGGTCACCATCAGCGGCGGCGCCCTCTTCGATCACGACATCCGGCACTACCTCAAGCCCGGCCAGCTCAGGGTCAAGAACGGCTTCCAGATCGTCGTACTGCAAGGCGCCAGCGCCGCACCGTTTTCCGAAGGACGCCGAAAGAAATTCCTCGAGACGGTCAAGTCGTTTGCAACCGACATAAAAGCCGCCGGCGCACAAACCGCCCTCTACATGACCCATGCCTACGCCAAGCCTCACGCGAAGGCGCGGGCCGGCCTCATAGATCCAATCGCCAGCATGTATGTCGAGGCCGGCAACACCGTGGGCGCACTGGTCATCCCGGTTGGCCTGGCGTTCGATGAGGCCTACAGGCAACGCCCAGGCATCAAGCTCCATCAGTCGTTCGACGGGTCCCACCCCAGCCTCGACGGCACCTATCTGGCCGCCTGCGTGGTCTTCACCAGTCTCTACGGCACACCGTCGAGCGGAAACCCCTATGACTATTTCGGCAGGATCGACAAGGATACCGCCAGGTTCCTGCAGAACGTAGCCGACAAGACGGTTGCCCGCTTCTTCAAGCGCAAGTAGCGCCCGCGGGACGCCCGATTGGCGCCGCATCTGCCGTATTGGCACCGAAGCTGTGCCACAAAACTACGCTACGTCCTGGTCCACTGCGGCACCGGCCAAATGCCTCTCGCCGCGTTGGACACACAGCGAATAGTCATGCTGCACCTCGGAAGGATTGCCACCCGTTCACTGGAGCTGCTCATCGGCAGTCTCTTTGGCCTGTGGCGGCTCGTCTTTCGCACCCTGGCGCTGAACCCACGCCTCGGCCCCTTCCGCTACGTGAGCGCGGCAATCATGCTCTACGTGGCCTTTGCCGTCTGCCTTGTCTACGTCGTGGCCCCCATCCGAGGCATCGTCGGCAACTACTACGCCGGTGATCGCCTGGCCTACGATGCCGAACGCTGGCTGGCGACCGCGCTCTACGACCGCTCGGAGAACTTCATCGGCACCTACAGCGCGCGCCTTGATAGCCAGCGGGACGTCAATTGGACCGGCGCCCCCATCGAGCTTGGCACCTACACCGCCAACCCCGACCACAAGTCGATTCCCGTCACCACCGTGCCGCAGCAATACTGGCAGTGCCTCACCTATCATGAGGACCGCTACATCGGGACACTCCTGAACCCCGCCGGCATCGACCTGCTTGGCGTCCTCAAGATCCCCTATTCCTCACTGCGACGCTCGCTTGCCCTTCACCGCCCTGCCCTTGGGGTCGGCGGCTCGACGCTCCCGATGCAGCTTGCCCGCGTCATATACAAGACCCCTCCCAGCCGGCGGGAAGGCAGCCTCGCCAAGCTGCGCCGCAAATTCGGCGAATGGTGGCTTGCTCCGGTCATCTACCGCCACCTGACGGCAGGCGGCGATGACACACCCCTGAAAATGTGGGCAGCCAACCATTTCTGGCTCGCCCAGCGCACTGGCGGGCAGCCGCTGCATGGTGTCGAGATGGCGGCCCGGATCGTCTTTGGCAAATCGTCCCAGGACCTGACCACCGCTGAACAGTTCGTGCTGGCCTCTGCCGTCAACAAGCCCATCATCCTGCTCGAGGGCAGCGAACGCCTCAACGCCGTCCGCCTCGATCACTGGCGCTATATCACGGAAGTGAGAGCCAAGGCCTGCGCCCAGGCTCTTATTCACGATCCCGCCGAAAAGCGGAAAGTCGTGTTCGAGCTGGTCTCCCTCGCAAATGGCCCACCGGACCCGAAAGTCCGCCCCAGACTGCAGGAAACGCTCGAAACCTACGCCCCGCGCCTTGCCCGACGAGCAGCCGCCAACCCCGTAACCCGCGCTGCAGCCCTTCTTCCCGCCGCCCGCTTCGGCATACGCGAGGAGATGAAACAGCGCTTTGGCGTCAACTGGCGCCAGAGCGTCCGCGGGATCACCACCACCCTGGATGTCGCAGCCAATCTGTCCTTTGAAACCAGGATCCAAACACTCCTGGCCCAACTGGACAAACGCTTCCAGGCGCGCCTCAAACCAGGTTTCACACTTGACCCGGACCGCGCCCGCAACAGCGGTGGTACGCTCGCAACCCCCAATATCGCGGTTGTCGCGGCCGATGTTCATGGCCGGATCGTGCGCTACTGGGAGGCTGGCGAAACCGCAGCCTACTTCGGCTCACCGCTCGCGCGAGACCCAACGACCGGGCGTTATGACCCCGCACACGAACAACGCCGCATTGCGTCTACCGGCAAGATGATGGTCGCCATCGCTCTCGGCAACTGGAGCCGGGACACGCCCAACACCCTCTATTTCGACACCATCGCCCCCGCCCGGGGCATCGAGACCTGTGCACACGGCAACGGCTCGACACCGGCAATGCGACGCGCCATCGTCGCCTTCGCCTGTTCGCTGGGTGATCCGATCGAATGGCGCGGTGCCCGGCTCGGCCAGCCCCGCATCCGCCGCCTTATCGACGGTTTCGGCTTTGCCATGCCCCCAACCGGAGCGAGCAGAAGCGAAACACCGCCATCCACGGCTGCCGCGATGGGGCTGGTGGCCGGCTCCCCCCGCCGGGTTCATCACATGGCAGCCGCGATCCTCGCCAGTATGACCGGCAATGGAAGACGCCCCCTGCCCGCGCCGACACTGATCAAGAGCTGGCACCTCTCCACCCGGACGCCAAGGACTGCCCCAGAGCCGGACGGCAGCTTCGTTCCTGACAAGCTCATCACCCCCCGCGCGGTCCCGTTTCTGAAATCCGTGCTGTCGGCCCCCCTGTGCCACGAGGTCGCAGGTCGCCGGCAAGGTACGTTGAAATGGCTTGGTGGCTGGTGTGCCCGGCGCAACCCGCATGTCACATTCCACTTCGCCAAGACTGGAACCGACACCAACGAGGACCCGAACCAGACCGTCGATACCTGGATTGCAGGCGGCGTGCGGTTTGCGACAGGACAGGCCTATTCATATGTCGTCGAAATCGGGACTGCCTCCACGGCCAGCCCATTCGCGGAACATCTGAACGCCGGTCTTCTGCTGTCGCCGTTGGCCGAGACCCTGCTCAAGGATCTCGAAGCAGTTCCGCGTGCCGCACCCCGCCAGTCCCGTCGAACAGCAGGGCTCAGCCATCGCACGCGCTGAGTATGGCCGCACCCGCACAGCATCCGTCACGCGAGGAATTTTCAGGCACGATACGGCCGATCCGATACATGCCGCGGGCAAGCCCGGGCCGCCGGCGCAGGACATCCGTGGAACACCACCCCCAAACCGGATGCCGCCAATGGGGCGCAATCTCGATCAGCGGAACCATGACGAACCCCCGATCTGCCATTTCCGGATGCGGCAAAAGCAGCCGCCCTGGCTGCCGTTTTTTTAGGCACTCCCGCTCCTGCCATCCAATTTTCTGATAGGTCATGGAAATAATATCAATATCGAGAGGGCGCGGTCCCCAATGTACTCCCCGTCGCCGCCCGGCTTCCCATTCGAGGCTTTTGGCCAGACGGAGCAATTCCCCTGGTGCGATTGAAAAAGTAAAACAGCCCACCATATTAACGAAGCGCGGCTGTCTGACGCTACCAAGCGGCGGTGTGGAATAAAGGGACGACAGGCAAACAGTCGAAAGTCCGGACGTTTCAAGACATCCAACGGCATGTTCGATTGTCTCAGCAGGCTTCCCCCAATTCCCACCCACATTCGCACCAAAAGCGATCAACACAAAACGAACCGGAAGTTTAGTCATACGGATTTGCCTGTGGTCGCGGACGTGATGCATTGGGGACAAAAAGACGGTCTGGCGTTACCGCGTTTTGCGTGATACAGACGTCTGTAAGCACTTACCGTATCTCGTCGCGAATTGATCTCGGAACCGATACTAGCAGGACCACCCAAACATGGGAAATAGTTCATTTTTTACGCGAAGTTGATGATCCACGAGATTACCAGCCCACGACCACAAGCGATTTGCGGGTAATTGTTGATTCCAGAAAGGTATCTACCGGCATGTTTATCTATCCCCATGAGCGGATTGCTCTATTCATTGATGGTGCAAATCTTTATGCAACGGCAAAGGCTCTTGCGTTCGATATCGACTACAAAAGATTGCTGAGTTTTTTCAGGACGAAAGGCCGTTTGATCCGCGCCCTGTACTATACCGCGCTGGCAGAAGACCAGGAATACTCATCTATTCGGCCGCTCATTGATTGGCTGGATTACAATGGCTATTCGATGATTACCAAACCGACCAAGGAATACACCGACGCTTCCGGGCGCAGAAAAGTAAAAGGCAATATGGATATCGAATTGACAGTCGATGCAATGGAATTGGCCGGCAGTCTCGATCATATCGTTTTGTTTTCCGGTGACGGTGATTTTCGTCCGCTGGTGGCAGCCCTCCAGCACAAGGGCGTTCGCGTCAGTGTGGCCTCGACCCTGCACACGCAGCCTCCGATGATCGCAGACGAATTACGCCGCCAGGCCGATCAGTTCATTGATCTGGCTGATATGGAACAATACATCAGCCGCGATCCCGACGCGCGTATCCCGAGAGAGGTCCGCGAACCCAGACTCCAGAAGTCACGTTCGCAACAACGCAGCATCGACCCGACATCCACCGTTCCATACGATTGTTGACGGGGTGTAGAACCAGCCGGATCAGGTCATTCAGTGAGCAGACCTGGTTATGAGGAATCCATTCGGCGAGCTTCGCTGACTTGAACTCATAATTGGGTTTCCCGCAGCAAATCGGCAGCGAACGTCATAATCGACGGCAACAGAAATGATCAACGCAATCTGCCAGGGCGGGTGTTCGCGAAAACATGTGAATCCAGAAGTCGTCACGGCTGGTTTGTTTTTCGATTCCTGATCTGTATTTCAGATCCTCGGACGAGCCTTTACCGAGAAAAAGGAAGGTGGAAAATAGGACCACCAGCACCGGCAGTTTGATTGGAGACGCCCCAATCGGTAGAGTTCAGCATGCCAGGGCGAATTGGATGGATGATCCTGGCCCCCCGAAAATCGAGAACTCCCGTGCCCCGCCGCCCAACCTCAGAACCCCCGCTGAATTGCGCCAAGTGCACTCGCCTTGTCGACTATCGCCAGCAGAACAAGTCGAAGGAGCCGGCCTGGCATAACGCCCCGGTCCCGTCTTTCGGGAAAAGCACGGCACGCATCCTCGTCGTCGGCCTTGCTCCCGGCCTCAAGGGCGCCAACAAGACCGGGCGACCGTTCACTGGCGATTATGCGGGCGATTTGTTGTATGCAACCCTGATCGAAACCGGACTTGCCGCCGGCACATATGATGCACGGCCCGACGACAGCCTGAAGCTCATCGAGTGCATGATCTCCAATGCCGTCCGCTGCGTCCCGCCCGCCAACAAGCCGACACCGGCCGAGATCAACACCTGCAACGGCTATCTGGCCGCCACCATGGCTGCCATGCCGAACCTGCAATCCATCCTTGCACTCGGGCGCATAGCCCACGACAGCGAACTGAAGGCCTTGCAGTTGCGGCGCTCGCAGTTCCCGTTCGGACACGGCCAGATCCACGACCTCGGCGGCAATCTGCGTCTCTACGACAGCTATCATTGCTCCCGCTACAA
>JBKDZY010000893.1:0-1839 GCA_047971765.1 Hyphomicrobiaceae bacterium
CAGCCTGTCGGCCGATGACGGTGCAGCCACGCTCACCGCGGTGACAGCCCACGCCATCGCCCGCGCGCGCGAGTTCGTGCCGGAGGAGCCGAAGATCTGGATCATGTGTGGAGGCGGCCGCCGCAACGCCACGCTCATGCGGATGCTCGCTGGCTTGGTCGGCGGCATCATCGTCCCTGCCGAGGCGCTCGGGTTTGACGGCGATGGCATGGAGGCCGAGGCGTGGGCCTATCTGGCCACGCGCTCGCTTATGGGGGTGCCACTGACCTTCCCGGCCACCACCGGTGTCGCGGAACCGATGCAGGGTGGCATCTTGGCGCGCGCGCCGTGAGGTTTGCGCGCGGTCAGCGCCGCGGGCGGAAGCGCCGCGGCGGAAGGGCGGGCTCGCTCGCAGCTGCGCCACCAGCGTCTGTACCACCCGCCGACGCAGGGAACGCCGCCGTGCTGCCGATGGGGTCGGCGCAGTCGGTCAGCCAGATGTCATAGACGGGATGCTCAAGGGCATTGAGGCCGGGAGATTCGGCGAACATCCAGCCTGAAAAGACCCGGTCGGCCTTGCCGCTGAGCTTGGTTTCGTCGATCTGCACGAACGTCGTCGTGTTGGGCGGTTCGGTCGGCGGTCGGGTGTGGCAGATCCGGGCGACAATGGTCAGCGTCCCGAACTTCACCGGCGTATTGATCGGCGCTTCCAGCTTCTGGATTTTCGCAGTCACCTTGTCGAGCGCCGCGAAGATTGCTTTGCGATTCTCGATGATTTGAGCGGATGCGGTGCCGGAAAAGAGAGGCAAAGCCAGAAACAGTGCGCAAACAAGAGCTGCAACGCTTGGACGCGCGGCCAGACCGGAGGCCCCCCTTGGCATCATTGCTTGTCTCCCTCTCTGGGACAGCATGGCCAAAGCGGCGCCCGCTGCCCTGTCAAAACCGGCCCGGTCCCGCCGGTCGCCATGGGCAACTTGGGGCGTGCCAATGCACACCGATACGACTGACATGAACGCATGAACACTGTGGTGCGTTCTCGGGTTTGACCGCCCCATGACGGCTCGACCGGTTGCACCGTTGCCAGCCAGCGCTCATCATTCAGCGCCAACTACGGCAATAAAAAGGACGAAGCGGCAGCCACCTCAGTCTGGCGACCACGCGGAGTAGTCGCCGCTGACTTTCGGGCGGCTTTTATCGTTCAGAATGGACCCCGATGGCCTGTACGCCTCGGATGTACCCGTCATGTTGGGGTGATGCGGCTTCTGCCAGGCGCGTGGCGTGTAGGCTCGCTCCGTCGGTGGCGTATCGACGGTGTAGTGCATCCAACCATGCCAGCCGGGCGGAATCTTGGAGCCTTCGGCACCATTGGCATAGACCACCCACCGGCGGGGCACGCCCAGTGGGCCGACGCCCGACTTCTGAACGTAGTAGTGATTCCCCATCTCGTCGGTGCCGACCAGCTTGCCTCTCCTGGCCGTTGTCAGCCGGAGTGACCAGGTGTTGCCACCCCACCAACTGAAAATCTCGCTGAAAATGCCCATGCCATCTTCCCGTACCGGCGGCCACGATCAATCCGGCGCCGCTTGCGATCGCAGGCGGAGCAGTCCGCAACCGTCCGCTGGCTAGCTTATCGCACTCTGTTTTGTGGCTTGTCCAGCCTCGCATGGGCGCAGGCGGGAGTGCCTGCTGTCCCTGGAAGGCGAGGGCGCGCCAGGGTGGTACAAGTCGAGACGCACCACCTGGTGCAATCCTGCAACGGCCAGTGACCTGGAATCGACTTAACTTGATCCGCATGGGGTTGCGCACCCGGTCACGAGGGCGGTTTTCCACATGACGCCTGCCGGTCATCATTCTGGCCAA
>JBKDZY010000894.1:0-10483 GCA_047971765.1 Hyphomicrobiaceae bacterium
CCGGACCGCTGGCCACCGTGACCACCTCGGACGGCACGTCCGCGGCGGCACCACTGGCAGACCTCTGAACCGGCACGGTGATGGTCTTGACATTGCGCCCAGCCTCGCCGGGCTTGACGGAAGTCACAGCCTGGGGATCAGCGACCATCGCGGCCGCGATGGCTGCCGGGGCCGGTTGCCCGGAACGGATCGCCGTCTTCCCGCCTGGTAGCACGGCTGCGGCCGATCCGGTTGCCTGGCTCGCAGATTGGGGCGATGGCTTCGGCAACAGCATGGAGAGCCCGCCGAGCCCCAGGACGATGGCCAGCAGCAACAGCCAGATACGGCGCCCTGGCGGCTGTCTCCTGAGCCAGTGCGCTACTCGATCATTAGTCTTGGACGACATGCGCGCCGTACCTCCCGTCAGCTCCGGCTGCCCTTGTCGGCGACAGCCGGCGCTTTTGCAGGTGTTGCCGCAATCGGCACGAGCGTGCCGGTGACTGAGCGGCGAATGTCCAGGTCCTTGTCGGCGGCCTTCTTCACATCGTCGAGCGTCACGGCCTCGATGCGGGCCGGCCACTGTTCGATGTCCTTGACCGAGCGTCCGACGGCGAGCGACCAGCCATAGCGGCGGGCCAGCGTGGACTGGTTATCGGAATCGTAGACGTACTCGGCGAGGTAGGTCTTCTTGGCGCGCTCGAGCTCTGCGGCGGTAATGCCGTTCGCCTTGACGTCGTCCAGAACGGCGTCAATCCCGCTTTCGAGCTTCTCGAAGGACACGCCGTCGGCGGGGACGGCATAGATGCTGATCTTGCCCGAATCCCTGCCGGCGCCGGAATACCAGCCACTGGCGGTCGAGGCGAGCTTGTCGGCGACGACCAGCTTCTTGTAGATGCGGCTGGTGGGCCCGGAGGCGATGACCTTCATCAGCAAATCGAGGGCTTCGGCCTCGCCGGGCTTTGCGCTGCCGTAGGAAGGCGCCAGATAATAGCGGTGCCAGGACCGCTTGCCGGCGCGGACATCCTTCAACTCGACCCGGACAGCGGCCAGATGCGGCGGCTCCTGCGGGCGGACCCGGTGCTTGACCTCCGGATTGGCGGGGATCCTGCCGTAGGTGTCCTCGGCGAGCTTGCGCACCTCGCCCGGCGTGACATCGCCGGTGACGACCAGGATCGCATTGTTCGGCGCATAATAGCGCTTGTAGAACTGCATGGCCTCGCTGCGGGAGAGCTGCGCCATCTCATGCTCCCAGCCGATGACTGGGATGCCATAGGGATGAGACATGTAGAGCGCGGCATTCATCTGCTCATCAAGCAGCGCGGTCGGATTGTTGTCCGTGCGGGAACGGCGCTCCTCGAGGATGACCTTGCGTTCGGTCTGGACCTCCTTCTCCTCGAGGCGCAGGTGGGTCATGCGGTCCGCCTCCATCGCCATCACGGTCGGCAGGCGATCCTTGGCGATGCGCTGGAAATAGGCTGTCAGGTCCTGGCCGGTGAAGGCGTTGTCCTGCCCGCCAAGCCGCGACACGATCTTGGAGAACTCCCCATTGGGGATCTTGTCCGTGGACTTGAACATCAGATGTTCGAGGAAGTGGGCGATGCCCGACTCGCCCGGCGGCTCGTCTGCCGCTCCGACGCGGTACCAGACCATGTGCGTGACCACCGGCGCGCGGTGATCCTCGACCACAACGACATCCATGCCGTTGGCGAGCTTGAATTCCGTGGCGCGGGGGGTGGCGGCAGCGGAGTCAGAAAGCGCAGAAAGCGTGAGCATGGCGATCACCGTCAATGCAAGAATCTGTAGCGAATGTCCCGCCGGGCGCCCCGTGCGGGGCATGGCGCGAGAAGATAAGCCGCGAGATGCGGGCTCTACATTTAAGCTCGTCAAAGAGCGGCGGGGAAAACTCATTTGGCACCCCGGTTCGGTGGCGCGAGGCCGCGGCCCATCAAGTTCATGGCGTGCGTTCTCCCGAATTGCGTGAAAACAGAGCGGGTCGTCACCAACGTCATGCTGGGGTGATCAATCACCGCCAGCATCCTGTGACACCGGCAGAAAGAGATGTCGAGGTTCAGTGACGGAATGTCAAATGACAACGGGGTCATGATTGGCGGGCGTCCGCTTTCCGGTCCCGGCAGGCCAACATTGCCGACCCGATGGTTGCGTCATCACCTTTTCACCACAGCGCCCCGCACCGGGCGCTGGCGACCGCTCTATTGATCATTGTTTTTCGAGAGCAGCAGCCGCACGCCCTCGGCAACTCCGTCTTGCCAGGGCGGCATGTGAATGCCGTGCATGGTGGCGAGCTTGCCGCAATCGAGTCGGGAATTGGCAGGCCTGGGGGCCGGTGTCGGATAATCCGCGGTCGTGATGGCCTCGACCTCGGCCGACGGGCCACCCAGCGCCGACGAAACACGGAAAATCTCGCGCGCCAGCCCGCACCACGTCACTTCTCCGCTGCCAGCGGCATGATAGATCCCCCAGGCAGGGCTCGTGGCGTCGGCAGCAACGATCCGGCGCGCCAATGCGAGCATGGCAGCCGCCAGATGCGGGGCATAGGTGGGCGAGCCAATCTGGTCATCGACCACACGCAAATGATCCCGTTCTCCGGCGAGGCGCAGCATGGTCTTGACGAAATTGTTGCCGCCGGCGCTGTGCACCCAGGCCGTGCGCACGATGGCATGGCGCGGATTGGCTGCCTGAACAGCCTGCTCGCCGGCGAGCTTCGACTTGCCGTAGACGCTCAACGGCCCGGTGGGGTCATCCTCGACATAGGACGTCGGCTTGCGGCCATCGAACACGTAATCCGTCGACACATGGATGATGGCAGCGCCGCGCCTGGCGGCGGCCTCTGCCAGAAGGCCCGGGCCATCGCGATTGAGCGCAAAAGCAGCCTGCTGATCGGTCTCGGCCTTGTCGACCGCGGTATAGGCCGCCGCGTTGATGACGATATCGGGTCCGAAGTCGGTCATCGCGCGCGTGATCGACGCCGGTTCGCACAGATCGAGGGCCGGGCGTCCGGCGGCAAGCGCCTTCACGTCAGGATCGCCTGGTGCGAGATCCAGTAGCGCCGTTGCAAGTTGTCCATGCCAGCCTGCAATCAACAATCGCATCGGCCACTCCCCTTGCCCATGATTGCTGCCTCCGGCGCACCATAGCATCCGTGCATCGGATCACACACGGGCGTGTGAGGGATAATTTGGGAACCATTGCGGCATGACCAAAACTGAGGTCATGGTGCGTGCGCGGGCGCGTTTGAACCGGGCGGCCTATTCAGACTCGATGCCCTTGCGCTGCAGGAACTCGGGGAAGGCATCCTTGGCCCTGGCGTTCTGCATGACATCCGTGGTGTAGCGGTGTTCCGCCGCCCAGCGCGCTTCCAGACTTTCCGCCTGCTGTTGCAGGAGCAGCGCCTTCACCCCCTTGACCGCTCCCCGATGATTGGCCGCGACCATGCTGGCCATCTCCATCGTCTTCGCCCGCAATTCGGCCCTGGGCACCAGGTGATTGAGAAGCCCGATGCGATAGGCCTCTTCGGCGCCCACAATGCGGGCCGTGAACAGCAGTTCCTTGGCCTGCGGCCATCCGATCTGGCTACCGAGCGACCAGGTGGCGTTGATGCGGCCATAGGCAGCAGCGAGGAAGCGGAATTTCGAATGTTCGCAACCGATCCTGAAATCCAGCGCGGACGCGAGCACCGCTGCACCGCCATAGGCCAAACCGTTCATCATGCCGATGACGGGCTTTTCGCACATCGAGATGTCCAGCGCGCGGCGCGGATTTCCCATCCGCACAAGTTCCTCCCGCGTGTAACGCTGGTCATCCGACACCTGCTCCCTGATGTCGCCACCAGCCGAGAACGCCATGTCGCCGGCTCCGGTGATCACCAGACAGCCGATGCCATCGTCGGCTTCCAGCGTCTTGACGGCATCGAGCAGTTCAGCGCCGAGCCTGCGGTTCATGGCATTGAGCACTTCGGGCCGGTTCAGCGTCACGATGCCGACGCCGTCCTCGCGCTCAACCAGGATGTGATCATATGCCATGGTTCGCTCCCTTCCCTCGCGGCTCAACGCACAGGCCGCGGTACGCCCGAAACACCAGGAAAACTCCGGCCCTGCGCTCAACCCAGGCGGTCGAGATACTGTTGCACGATGTCGAGCCCTACGCGTTCGGAATAGGCTTTCGTGATCCTGCTGGTGACAGGCCCCGGAACCTTGCTGCCGCCGATCACCGCATGATTGACCTTGGCCACCGGGCACAGGCAGAGGCTCGTGGACGTCAAGAACACCTCGTCGGCGGTATAGGCGTCATAAAGATCAATATCGCGCTCGCGCATCTCGAAGCCGCATTCGCGCGCCAGCTCCATCACGGTCTGCCGCGAAATGCCCTCGAGAACGTAGCGGCCCTGCGGGGTGGAGACGACGCCATCCTTGACGACGAAAATGTTGGAGCCCATGCCTTCGCAGAGGTTGCCATTCTCATCCAGCAGCACGGCCCAGGCCTCCGGATCGCGCGCCTTCGCCTCCATGTCGGCCATGACCATGTTGAGATAGTTGTGCGTCTTGACGCGGGGCGACAGCGCGTCGGGGCCCGTGCGCCGCACCGAGGGCACGACGACGCGGATGCCGTCACGATAGCAGGAGGCGCGGGCCGCGAACGGCAACGGCATGCAATCGACGATGAGATTGGGGCCGGTGTGGTCCCAGCCCTCGTCACCGACAGCACGAACGCCGCGCGACACGCGCTGGCCCACCCACCAGTCATCGCCCGCGCCAAGCAGATGGGCATTGCGCGCCACCACCTCGTTGGTGATGTCTGTCAGCTCGGCTGCGGACAGGCCGATGTCGATCTGCAGATAGGCCAACGAGCGATAGAACCTGTCGATGTGCTCCTTGACGCGGAACGGCCTGCCACCAAAGGTCCGCGTCATGTCGAAACAGCCATCGCCGAAGAGGAAGCTCTTGTCGCGATAGGGAATCCGGACTTCGCCTTCCGGCACGTACTGGCCGTTGAAGTAGGCGATCCTCTGGTTCGAGCGCGCGGACATGGGATGTTGCTCCGGAGGTGTGCTGCTGGCGGGACCTACCCCGTTCAACGTGATCCTACCGGCAATTTCCCACGCCCGACAATCGGCCTTGAACCGACCAGACCAATTCCGGTTCAGCTTGTTTGCGCTCGCGCCGTATCAGCCGTCGGCCGGGCGCTCCGCGGAGGCGGCGCACACTGCCTGACCCGAGGTCGCGAAATGGCGATCAGGACGGGCCCGCCAGACACGTCCGCAGGCTGCGCGCCACGCTTTTCAGCAGCATGAAATACTGGTCCGGTCCGGCCTCGAGCGCCGCGCCCAACGGGTCAAGCGTGCCCTGCCTGACGCCGGTGCCCTCGATGATGCTGGCGATGATGCGGGGCGGGAATTGCGGCTCGGCGAACACGCAGGCCGCTCCGGTCGCCTTGAGCTTCTCGCGCAGCATCCTGAGGCGGTGCGCGCTCGGCGGTACGTCCGGGCTGACGGTCACGGCACCGACAACGTTCAGGCCGAACCGATGCTCGAAGTACTGGTAGGCATCGTGGAACACCAGGAAAGGACGCCCCTTGACCGGCGCGATCTCCTTGACGACCTCATCCTGCAGTGCGGCGAGGCGCGCCACAACCTTGCCGGCGTTCTGGCGGAAAAGGTCTCTATGGCCGGGGCGCAACCCGCCCAGGACGTCCGCCACCTTGTTGGCGATGGCGGCCGCATTGACGGGATCGAGCCACAGGTGGGGATCAATTCCCGCCCCGTCGCCGGGCCCATGGTCATGGCCATGTGTGGCGTGATCGTCCTCATGTGCTTCAAACGCGCCTCCAACCCGCAGCTTCAGCAAACCCATGCCCGGAATGTCGGTTATGGTGAGAATGGTAGTGCGAGCGTTTACCTGCGACAGGGCCTTGTCGAGAAACACCTCCAGGCCCGGAGAGTCCCGCACGATCAGGTCCGCGGACTGAAGGTCACGCATATCCGACGGTTTCAGCGCATAGGCGTGTGGCGAAGCAGCGCCTTTCAGCAGCAACGTGGGTTTTCCGACGCCCATCATCATGCCGGCGACAATCGAGTGCACCGGCTTGAGTGTCACGACGACATTCAGCTCCTGCGCCCTGGCAGGCATGGTGGAGAGGGCCAGTGCACATAGCACCGCCGACAACACTGAACGTCTTGCAGTCAAGATTGGCTCCTACGGTTCGGGGCCCGCGCCCGCGGCAGGCAGCCAACTTCGGGCGCGGCGAGAGTGGTTCACGCCCAATAGACTGGAATGTTATATAATATCAAATTTTAGACGTCCATACCGTATCCCGTTGCGGGACGGACGACAATCGTATAGCGGCTTCGGAACGGTTGTTCGTGGAACTTGTGATCGAGATGAAGCGAGCCTGGAGGGGGAAATCCATGACCGAATTTGTCACATCGCTGCCGGCTGCGCGACGTCTGGCCTGCGCTTGCGCCGGTCTCGTCCTGGCCCTTGCCGCCGGCATGGCGGCCTTCGCCGCGCCCGCCGGCGCGCACCCGCATGTATGGGTGACGATGCGCGAGGACGTGGTGATCAAGGATGGCGCGATCGTCGCGCTGCTCAACCACTGGACATTCGACAAGTACTACTCGGAAATGGCCATCGACGGCCTCGACACGAACAAGGACGGCAAATACTCCAAGGAAGAACTTGCCGAGTTGGCAAAGATCAATATCGAGGGGCTGAAGGAATTCGACTATTTCGTCTTTCCGCGCCTTGCAGGCCAGCCGCTCAAGGTTGGCGCTCCCACCGACTACTGGCTGGAATTCGGCGTCAGCTCCGTACAGAGTGCCGAGGCTGGACCAGCGCCACAGGCCGCGAATGGCACCGTGCCCGTTGCCGATGCCGCGGACAAGCCCGCAGCGCCAGGCAAGGTGTTGACGCTGCATTTCACGCTGCCGTTGGCGCAACCCGTCCCGATCGACGCCAAGGGCTTCACGTTCACTGTTACGGATCCGACCTACTTCATCGCGTTCGAGCCGGCCAGGGAGCGAGCGGCCACGCTTGCCGAGGGCGCCCCCAAGTCCTGCAGGATCCAAGCGACCCGCCCGACCGAGGACCCGCAGGACAAGAAGCGCGCCGGCGGCCTCATGTCGTCGCAATCGGCGGCGGGTGACGTGCCACTGGTGCAGTTTGTGTCGCCGACCGAGTGGGCTGTCAGTTGCGAGGCGCGGTCCTAGGGGTTGTTTGCGCTCCTCTATTCAATTCTGCGCTACTCAGGTGAACTGGGTGGCGCTATCGGACGGCGGTGACCGTCAGGCACGCGGCTTGCGGGTGATGCGCACCCCTCCTATCGTAACCGGCAAAGGAAGCGATGGAGGACGCCGATGGCAGCCGCGAAAAAAACACTACGCGACATGATCAATTCCGGGCCCATGGTGGTGGCGCCCGGCGCCTATGATTGCATAACCGCCCGGCTGATCGAGCAGGCCGGTTTCAGCGCCGTCTACATGACGGGTGCCGGAACGTCCGCCGCCCATGGCCTACCCGACTATGGGCTGCTGACCATGTCGGAGATGGTGGACAATGCGCGGCGGATCACATCAACGATCTCCGTTCCGCTCATTTCCGACAGCGATACCGGCTACGGCAACGAGCTCAACGCCTACCGCACGGTCCAGGAATTCGAGCGCGCCGGGGTTTCCGCCATCCATATCGAGGACCAGGTGTTTCCGAAGAAGTGCGGCCACCTTGACAACAAGGAACTCATTTCCATCGAGGACTACGCGGCCAAGATCCGCGCCGCGGCGGCGGCAAAGCGCACGGCGGATTTCATGATCATCGCGCGCACGGACGCGCGTGCAGTTGCGGGTTTCGACGAAGCCGTGCGACGGGTAAACGCGGCGGCGAAGGCAGGCGCCGACATGATCTTCCTGGAGGCGCCGCAATCGCTCGAGGAAGTAGCGCAGGTGCCGAAGCTGGTGAAAGCGCCGTGCCTGCTGAACATGGTGCTGAACGGCAAGACACCGCACATCCCGACGGCCGATGCCGAAAAGATGGGCTATCGCGTCTCGATCATGCCGGGCCTGCTGCTGGCCTCGGTCATTGGCGTGTGTGACAAGATCCTCGCCGATGTGAAGGCGACGGGCGAGCTGCAACAGACCTTTGCCAACCCGGGAGGCCCGGCCGGCACGTTCAGCCGCTTCGGCGCCGCCGACTGGGACAAGCGGCGGACCCAGTTCCGCGATCCCGACGACGGCAGACAGCAGGCTGCGGAATAATTCCATCGAGAGGAACAGACTGATGCGGATGAAGGACAAGATTGGCATCGTCACGGCGGCGGGGTCTGGCATGGGACGCGCGGGCGCCATCCAGTTCGCGCGTGAAGGCGCCAGCGTAAGTGTGGTCGATGTCGACGAGGCAGCCGTTGCAGACGTGGTGCGCGAGATCGAGGCTGCGGGCGGCAAGGCTCACGGCATCGTCGCCGACCTGACGCGGGACGAGGAGTCCCGGCGCATCGTGAGCGAGACCGCCAAGAAATTCGGCGGACTGGATTTTCTCTGGAATCATGTGGGGCACCCTGGCCCGGCCGCTTTCGAGGGGCTGGACCTGAAAGAGTGGGACAATGCCGTCACGCTCAACCTGCGTACCGTCATCATCTCGACGGAGGCCGCCATTCCCGAAATGCGCGCGCGTTCAGGAGGTTCCATCCTCTATACGGCCTCCATTTCAGGGATTTCGGGCTCGCAATTCTCCCCCGTCTATTCGGCGGTGAAGCATGGCGTGGTCGGGCTGGTGCGCGGTCTCGCCAAGCGCTACGCGAAGGAGAACATCCGCATCAATGCGCTGTGTCCCGGCCCCGTGGATACCCCGATGCTGCGCGTGTTCGTCGCCCGTCCCGACCAGCAATCGACGATGGGGATGGACAAGGAGGAACTGGTCAAGAAGCGCGGCGGCCAGACTCCCATGGGACGACCGGGACGGCCGGAGGAGATTTCCAACGCCGCGTTGTTCCTGCTGTCGGACGAGGCGTCGTTCGTGACGGGTGCCCATCTGGCGGTCGACGGCGGTGCGAGCTGCTGAGCGTCCCACAAACCTGATACCGCCCACCGCTTCGATGGCAATGGCATTCGCAGCGGTGGCGCGGCACTCTCACGACCTGCCGAAACTGCCGAAACGGTTCACGCGTGATCGTCTCCGATGTGATGCCGGACTTGCAACGGGACGCCAGCCAACTGCGCTGCTCACGCAATGTGATGATCAACACGGCATCGGTCGGCGCCCTGTCGCCGGCAACGGTCACCGACGGCTCGCATCGTGGCGAGCGGTCGGTGGGGGCCCGTTGCCGGTCCACAATCATTTTTTCCGGGCGCGATCCGGATAACTGGCGGCCATGCCATCACGCACATCATTCTGGATGCCGTACTGCGGGACCGGATAGCGCAGGCCGTTCTTGGCAAGCTGCTGCATGCCCTTGATGGCCTTGTCGATCTGATCCGGCGGGATGGCCATCAACATCTCGTCATCCAGCACGCCACCGTAGCGGCGCTCGGCGAAGCAGGGGATGGAGAGCGACGGCTCGCGCCTGGTCAGTGCCCGGCCCCAGCTATCCGCGCAGGCCGACTCTCCGACCACGCCCCAATCGAACTTCTTGTAGCCGACGTACTGCATGCCATTGATGAAATAGATCATGGCGCCCGGCGTAGCGTAGAACAGGGCGATATCGGGGGGATCGAGACGGCCGCCAGCCAACGGCGATACAACGAGCGCCTCGTACTTGCCATCGGGCACGCAGTTGAGGGCCGCCTGGCGGGCAGCAGAATCCTCGATCGCGCCATGCCAGACGCCAACGGTGCTCTTGCCGCTCGCCCATTCCTCGTTCTTCTGGTTGCCGAGGCCGACCACCGCGCGGCACTGGGCACCCACCAGATCGTCAGCCGTGATCCCCACGGTCCAGCCGAGACGCGCCGCCTGGGCCACGACCTGGTCGAGGGTATGGATGTGCTTGGGCCGCCGGATGCGCGGGATATCCTCCATTTGCTCTTTCTTTTCAAAGAGCTTCATACCGAAAGGTATTGAGCGCAACTTCAAAAGGCGCTCAAGATCCGCGGCGATACGAGGTAGGTCGAGGTCTGACATTGGCTGGCGCCTCCTTAGCGCATTGCGGGCGTGTTCCCATGCGCTAAACTTGCGGCGATGTAACAAATTTGTCGAGCAGCCTGTTGCTGTTCGCTTTGCCGCAGCCAATGGAGCTTCCCATGAGTGCACGTCCCCCCTCTCGTACCGGCGCCATTTCACGGGCCGAGAGCTACGTAGATGACGGGACTTTCGAAGCCGAACTGGCGCGCCGGGTCGCGATCCGCACGGAGAGCCAGAAATTTCCCGATCCCGCTGCCATTGCCGAGTGCCATCGCTATCTCGATACCGAGATGACCCAGGCGTTCGCGGAGATGGGGTTCACCAGCCAGGTCTACGAGAACCCGGTCAAGGGCCAGGGGCCGGTGCTGCTCGCAACACGCATC